>NZ_JBQHWK010000026.1:0-34007 GCF_052064015.1 Collinsella sp. HCP3S3_D1 | reverse complement strand
AACTGAAGGGACTGACCCCGGAGGAGTTCCGGAGACAGTCCCTTGCGGCGTAGTTCTTATTTAAGCCGTCCAGGTTTTGGGGTGCAGTTCACACTTCGTGCGGCGGGGGTTCTTTCGTCCTGTGGAATGCGCTGGAAAGTCACCCCATGCGGACAGCTGAGGGGTCTTTGTTGCGTTCGTACAAGCAACCCAACATATTTCTGAATTTGGATGGGAGGGGCTTGTCGCTGTTGGGGGGCGTTGAAGTGCGAGTGACACGTTGGGATGCGTGGCGCCTTGGGTTGGGGCGATGCTTTGGGATGAGCCTCTTACTTAGGTGAAGAGGGGTTTTATGGCTGATAGGTAGTCTTTGGCTACGTCGGCCTTGTCGGCTTGGAAGTTGTGCCAGGCCCACCATTGGACGGTGGCTACGAAGCTTGAGGCTATGTGGTGGAGGAGGAAGTTGCGATCCATGGTGCTGGCGGGGCCTGCGGGGTCGACAGGGACGGTTTCGGCTGCGCGCGACATGATGGTCTTGCGGAGACAGTCGGCGAAGACGCGCGAGCCGGCGCCGGCTACGAGGGCGCGTACGCCCTGACGACGATCCCAGAGGTTGTTGAGGATATGCTCGACCTGTACGAGCGGGTCATTGAGGGGTGTACCGTCATCATCGAGGGCATGGGTGCAGATATCGCACACGAACTCAGCGAGCAGGTCATCTTTGCTCTTAAAGAGGCCGTAGAACGTTGCCCGACCCACATGGGCGCGAGCGATGATGTCGCCGACGGTAATCTTGCCGTAGTCCTCTTCGCGCAGGAGCTCGGAGAACGCCGCAACGATGGCAGCGCGGCTTTTTGCCTTGCGGGCATCCATGGCTATGCGTCCGCGTGAACGAGCAGACAGCGGAGCGTGCCGGAGCAACCCTCGTAGGGGCGTTTGCCGGCGCCGTAGCCGACGGCTTCGATGCGGTAGCGTGAGGGCAGTTGGTCGGACGTGCGCAGCGCGGTGACGATGGCGGCACCCGTTGGCGTCACGAGCTCGCCGGCGACCGGTGCAGGCGTGAGGGCGATATTGCCTGCCTGGCACAGGTTGACGACAGCGGGGACGGGAATGGGCATGAGGCCGTGGGCGCAGCGGATGGTGCCGTGACCCTCGGAGAGCGACTCGACCACAACATCCTCAATGCTCAGGTCATCGAGGCAGATGGCGACTGAGCAGACGTCGACGATGGAGTCGATGGCGCCCACCTCGTGGAACATGACGGTGTCGGGCGTTTTGCCGTGAGCTTTGGCCTCGGCAGCAGCGAGCGCGGTAAAGATGGCGAGGGCACGACGCTTGGCGCCATCGCTTAGCTGTGAGCCGTCGATGATGGCGGTGACGTCCGCCAAAGAGCGGTGGTGATGGTGGTGGGCGTGGTGATGGTCCTCGTGGCCATGGCCGTGGGCCTCATGGTCATGCTCGTGCGTATGCTCGTGGCAGTGTTCGTGTTCATGCCCGCCATGGTCATGATGGTGGTGCTCATGCTCGTGCGTGTGCTCGGCAGCTGTTTCGTTGCCAAAGAGCCAGGCCATGTCGTGGTCGTGGTTCTCGAGCTCCTCTGCCAGCTGAACGTCAAAGTCGCAGGCGTCGATGCCATGCTTGTTTACGCGTGTAACGGCAATCTCAAAGCCGCCGACCGGCAGCGTGGCGAGCTGTTCGCGCAGGTGCTCCTCGCTGGCACCCAGGTCGAGCAGGGCCGCGACGGTCATATCGCCGCTGATGCCCGAGGTGCCGTCGATGATAAGCGTATGCTGATGGTTGGACATGGAATGCTCCTTAACGGGCGCAGGGTGTTCCGGCGCTCAGATGATTGATAAGACTTGCCTGGTAGGCGGCACCAAAGCCATTGTCGATATTGACGACCGAAACGCCGCTGGCGCAGGAGTTGAGCATGGCGAGCAGCGCGGCTATGCCACCAAAGCTCGCGCCGTAGCCCACGCTGGTGGGAACGGCGATGACCGGACAGCTTACCAGACCGCCGATAACGCTCGCCAGCGCGCCCTCCATGCCGGCAATGGCGATGACCACCTGTGCCTGGGCAAGTTCCTCGGCATGCGCGAGCAGACGGTGCAGGCCGGCGACACCTACGTCGTAGAGGCGGTCGACCTCGTTGCCGTAGAACTCGGCCGTCAACGCGGCTTCTTCGGCGACGGGCAAGTCGCTCGTGCCGGCGCAGGCGACAATGATGCGTCCGTTACCGGTAGGGGAGGGCTTGCCGCCCACGAGGGCGAGCTGGGCGTTCGGGACATATCCCAGGTCGATCCCGTTGTCGAGAAGCTCCGAGGTGCGGGCTGCTTTTTCGGCATCCAGGCGCGTAACCAGGGTGCGCTCCTGGCCGGCATCGCGCAGCGCTTTGATAATGGCTGCAATCTGCTCGGCGGTTTTACCGGCGCCGTAGACAACCTCACCGGCCCCCTGGCGCACCCCGCGCGAAAGATCGAGCTGCGCAAAACCCAGATCGGCGGTTGGCGCCGTTTGGATGCGCGTAAGGGCGTCGGCGGGGGTGACTGCTCCGTCGGCAACATCGCTCAGCAGCTGCTCTAGATCTCGCTTATCCATATAAGTTCCCTTCGACGGCGCAAAGTCTAGCACTCAAAGGGTATGTTTCCGAACACTAAGACAAAATTGTTCGGAAACTAGATATAGGAGATTTGATTCTGTTGTTAGATGGATCGGCTAGTCACGCAGGATGATGTCCATGGCGAGCATCAGGTTGCGCTCGTCGATGGCAAACGGGGCGGCTTCGCGCATCTTGGGCTTGGCGCAAAATGCGATGCCCGTGCCCGCGGCCTGAATCATGGGGATGTCGTTGGCGCCGTCGCCGATCGCCACGGTATGGGCCATATCGACACCGCACTCAACCGCCCAATCCAGTAGCTGGATAAGCTTGGATTCCTTGGTCACAATGTCTGCCGCCAGCTTGCCCGTGAGCTTGCCGTCTACGACCTCCAGGCGGTTGGCCAGGCAAAAATCGATGCCCGCGGCAGCTACGATCTTGTCGGCGACCTCGTGGAAGCCGCCGCTTACCACGCCGACCTTCCAGCCCTTGCTGTGCGCCGAGCGCACAAGCTCCAGTGCGCCGGGGGTAAACGTCACGCGCTCAAAAGTGCGCTCGAAAACGCTCTCGTCCAGGCCGGCAAGCAGCCCCACGCGCTCCTCGAGCGCCTGCTTAAAGTCGAGCTCGCCGCGCATGGCGCGTTCGGTGATCCGCGCAACTTGCCCGCCCACGCCTGCTTCCTCGCCCAACAGGTCGATGACCTCCTGGTTGATGAGCGTGGAATCGATATCCATAACGATGAGGCGTGCAGTCATGGTGGGCCTTTCCGAGTGCGGTTGTGTTGTAGGCACATTGTCGCACGCGGCGCGCCTTGGCGACGGCCAGGCCGCGCCAATTGTTTCGTCTCCGTCAAGTCTTTGAGCGGGAGTCACTTTTTCGCGGTACATCGGCGCGGGTGCGATAAGATAGAACGCCATGTCCGGCTGCGCGGTTTACGCAGGCTGGGCAAATCTGTACGACGCCGCCCGGAACGACACGGGGCGGCACAGATCCATAAAGGAGGATCACTGGTATGAGCCAGACCCGTCCCATCGACGAGCATTCCATGCACACCCGTACCTGCGGCGAGCTTCGCCGCGAGAACGTGGGCGAAGAGGTCACCCTCACCGGTTGGGTGAGCCGTCGCCGCGACCACGGCGGCCTTATCTTCTGCGACCTTCGCGACCGCGAGGGCATCACGCAGCTTACCTTCGACCCCGAGCACTCCGACGGCGATGCCTTTAAGATCGCCGAGACCATGCGTCCCGAGTGGCCCATCAAGATTCACGGCGTCGTGCGCGCCCGTGGCGAGGAAACCACCAACGCCAAGCTCGCGACCGGCGAGATCGAGGTCCTGACCGACCACGCCGAGGTGCTCAACACGTCCGTTACTCCGCCGTTCCAGATCGAGGACGGCATCGAGACCAGCGAGGACACCCGTCTGCGCTATCGCTATCTGGACCTCCGTCGTCCCGAGATGATGGCCAACCTCAAGCTGCGCTCCGACTTCACCTTTGCCATTCGCGAGGCGCTGCACAACCGTGAGTTCATGGAGGTCGAGACGCCCTCCCTGTTCAAGTCTACGCCCGAGGGCGCCCGCGACTTCATCGTTCCCAGCCGTATTCAGCCGGGCAACTTCTACGCCCTGCCGCAGTCCCCGCAGCTCCTAAAGCAGCTGCTCATGGTCGGTGGCGTCGAGCGCTACTACCAGGTTGCCAAGTGCTTCCGCGACGAGGACTTGCGTGCCGACCGTCAGCCCGAGTTCACCCAGGTCGATATCGAGATGTCCTTCGTGGACCAGAACGACGTCATGAGCGCACTCGAAGAGGTCCTGGCCGACGCCTTCGGTCGCATGGGTGTCGAGATGCCCACGCCGCTGCGTCGCATGGACTACTGGGAGGCCATGGACACCTATGGCTCCGACAAGCCCGATACCCGCTATGGCATGCATCTGGTCGATCTGACCGACATCTTTGCCAACTCCAAGTTCAAGGTCTTTGCGACTGCCGCAAACGAGGAGGGCTCTGTCGTCAAGGCCATCAACGCCAAGGGCGCCGGTGCCTGGGCACGTGCCAAGATCGATAAGCTCGCCGGCGTGGCCTCCACGTTTGGCGCCAAGGGTCTGGCCTGGATCGCTTTCCGCGAGGACGGCTCCATCAACAGCCCCATCGTCAAGTTCTTCTCGGACGAGGAGATGGCGGCTCTGCGCGAGCGCATGAACGTCGAGCCTGGCGACCTCGTGATGTTCGCCGCCGGCCCGCGCCTGCTTTCTGACGAGATCCTGGGCGGCATGCGCTCTCACATGGCCAACGCACTCGAGATCAAACGCGAGGGTCACGACTTCCTGTGGGTCGTCAACTTCCCGCTGTTCCACTGGGATGAGGACCGCAAGGCCTATGCAGCCGAGCACCAGCCGTTCACTCTGCCGACCGAGACCGACATCGCCAAGATCGAGGCCGACCCGTTGGCTGCCGGTTCCTGCACCTACGACTTTGTCATGGACGGTTTTGAGGCCGGCGGCGGTGGCATGCGCATCCATAACGCCGAGATGCAGATGTCCATGCTCAAGCTCCTGGGCTTTACCGAGGAGCGCGCCGAGTCGCAGTTTGGCTTCCTCATGGAGGCGCTCAAGTTTGGTGCGCCCCCGATGGGTGGTTTTGCCCTGGGTCTGGACCGCGTGTGCATGCTGCTTACTGGCTCCGATTCCATCCGCGACGTCATGGCGTTCCCCAAGACGGCCAGCGGCTCCGACCTCATGTCGGGCGCCCCGAGTGCCGTTTCCGGCGCCCAGCTCAAGGACGTCAGCCTGCGCTTGATGTAGGCGAGCGGCTACATATTGTCTCTAACGAGGGAAGGACGCGTGCCTCCCCTCGTTTTTTATGCGCGGGCGTTGCGAGGGCATAGGGTGACCGGACGTCGCGGAAAGTGCGTCCCGGAATCTGCGTCCAGAATGGGCCGCGCTTTCCCAAAGGGGGCCCTCTGGGAAAGCGCGGCCCAGAATTCGGCAAAATAATGGGGCACAGTTTCCGGTTGAGCTGTCTAACGGAAACTGTGCCCCATCGTTGACACTCGAAGTGGGATGTGGTTTCCGTCCCGCTCTCGACAAGCATCTAACGCTACAATAACTACCACGTGGCTGGGTTTGGCCGGCCAAATGTGCGATGCTGCGGGAGGGGACATGGTCGAGTTTACAAAGACGATTAAAGATCCGTTGGGACTACATGCCCGCCCGGTTGCGCTTCTCTATGACATTATCGCCAAGCATCGTAGTGACGTGTCGGTCAGCATCGGCGATCGCCACACGGATGGCCGCGATATCATGGGACTCATGGCCCTCTATGGTGAGTGCGGTGAGAGCATCGTCTTTCGTGTTTCGGGCGTGGATGAGGCCTCGTGCGTCACGTCGATCAGAAATCTCTCACTCTAAGCGGAACAATGTAAAAAGGGGAGAGTCCCCTCTGTTGCATACATCGGTATGACAAGGCACCGCAAAGAGACCGTCTTTGCGGTGCCTTTGTTTAATATGGGAAACTTTTTCGAAAACTGAATAGAGATCCTTTCCAAAAAGTTAACCGTGTGTTAGTTTACTAGTTCGAACATAGATGCGGTTAACTTTTATCGCGTCGATGTTGAGGACGAACCGATGTTAGGAGCTCACTCATGTCTTGCGGACCGCAGATGCCGGCCATGCCGCTTTCGATGGTAAAAGCGGGCGAAACCGTGCACGTGTCTCGTGTAAAGGGCAATGAGGACATAAAGCACCACCTCAAGGACCTCGGCTTTGTCGAGGGCAGCGAGATCCACGTGGTGAGCTCGAGTGGCGCCAATATCATCGTCACGGTGCTGGGCTCACGCTTTGGCATCGATTCCAAGGTTGCCATGCACATCATGACCGTCGGTTAATCTGCAGCATTTCATAAAAACCGAAAGGGGGATAAGAGGATGAAGACGTTGGGTGACGTTAAGGTGGGCGAGAGCTCTACCATCGTCAAGCTTCACGGTGAGGGCGCACTTCGCCGCCACCTTATGGACCTGGGGCTCATCAAGGGCACTTCGTTCAAGGTCGTGAAGGTTGCACCGCTCGGTGATCCGGTCGAGATCAACGTGCGCGGCTACGAGCTTTCCATCCGCAAGGAGGAGGCGGCCGTCGTCGAGGTCCAGTAAGGGCCCACGACGTAAATTTCTGCAGATAAAGTTAGATACTTCTAACTTAATACAGAAACTTTGAAGCACATTATCCAGCCTGCGCGGAGAAAGCAGCGCGGGCGCACAAGGAAGAAGGATTGAATGGCGGATTCTCAGATCCATGTCGCGCTGGCGGGTAACCCCAACTGCGGCAAGACCACGCTTTTCAACCTGATCACCGGCGCCAACGGCTACGTTGGCAACTGGCCCGGCGTCACGGTTGAGAAAAAGGAGGCCAAGCTCCTAAGCGACAAGAACGTTACCATCACGGACCTCCCCGGCATCTACTCGCTTTCCCCCTACAGCCCCGAGGAGCAATGCTCGCGCGATTACCTCATGAGCGGCGAGCCCGATGTCGTCGTTCAGGTGGTCGACGCCACCAACCTCGAGCGCAACCTGTACCTGGCGCTTCAGGTTATCGAGACCGGCCTGCCCGTGGTCGTCGCCCTCAACATGGCCGACTTGGTCGAGAAGAACGGCGACAAGATCGACACGGACAAGCTCTCCAAGAAGCTCGGCTGTCCGGTCATGATGATTTCGGCCCTTAAGAACAAGGGTATTAAGGAGCTGTTCGAGCAGGTTAAGAAGTCCGCTGCTTCCAAGGGCCAGGTGCCGGAGCACAAGTTCGATTCCTCCATCGAGGACGTTCTGGACCACATCGAGAACAACCTGCCGGCGAGCGTTCCCGCCAACAAGCGCCGCTACTACGCGGTCAAGCTGTTTGAGCGTGATGCGGACGCCTGCAAGCTCATCAACCTCACCAAGGAGAAGGCCGCTCGCGTGGAAGAGCTGGTCGCCCAGTGCGAGCAGGACTGCGATGACGATGCCGAGTCCATCATCACCGGTGAGCGCTATGGCGTCATCGCGCACATCATCGACGAGTGCCTCACCAAGGCTCCGGCCAAGATGAGCACCTCCGAGAAGATCGACCGTGTGGTTACCAACCGTATCCTGGGCCTGCCGATCTTTGTGGTCATCATGTTCTGCGTGTACTACATCGCCGTTTCCACCTTAGGTGGCACGGTGACCGACTTCACCAACGACCAGCTCTTTGGCACCGACGGCTGGTACGTGCTCGGCCAGGGTCGCGACGCCTACGACGCAGCTGTCGAGGCTGCGGGCGACGATGCCGACTCGGTTGACCCGGCGCAGTACGGCCCCTATGTCCCGGGTATCACCACCGTGGTGCACGATGCCCTTGTGGCGGGTGGCACCGAGGACGGCGGCCTGGTCGATTCGCTGGTCTGCGACGGCATCGTCGGCGGTTTGGGCGCTATCTTCGGCTTCGTCCCGCAGATGTTCCTGCTCTTTGTGATGCTGTCCTTCCTGGAGGACTGCGGCTATATGGCCCGCGTCGCCTTCATCATGGACCGCGTGTTCCGCCGCTTTGGCCTGTCCGGTAAGTCCTTTATCCCCATGCTCGTGTCCTCGGGCTGCGGCGTCCCCGGCGTCATGGCCACCAAGACCATCGAGAACGAGAAGGACCGCCGCATGACGGTCATGACCACCACGTTTATTCCCTGTGGTGCCAAGCTGCCGATCATCGCCCTGCTCATGGGTTCCATCATCGGCGATTCTTCCACCACCGCGGCGTGGATCAGCCCGCTCTTCTACTTCCTGGGCGTCTTCGCCGTCATCGCCTCGGGCCTTATGCTCAAGAAGACCAAGCTCTTCGCCGGTCGCCCGACGCCGTTCGTTATGGAGCTTCCTGCCTACCACTTCCCGGCGATCCGCTCTTGGGCACTGCACGTGTGGGAGCGCTGCTGGGCCTTTATCAAGAAGGCCGGCACGGTCATCTTCGCATCCACCGTCGTTGTTTGGTTCCTCTCCAACTTTGGAAGCTACAACGGTTCCTTTGGCTTCCTGCCTGCAATGGACGGCATCTCCGAGGAGTTCATGGACTACTCCGTGCTTGCCATGCTCGGTAACCTGGTCGCTTGGATCTTCGCTCCGCTCGGCTTTAGCACCTGGCAGGCAACTGCGCTGACCGTCTCGGGCCTTGTGGCTAAGGAGAACGTCGTCGCCACCGCCGGCTCGCTGCTGTCCGTGGCTGACGCCGCCGAGACCGACCCGAGCCTGTGGACTGCGTTTGCCGGTATGTTCCCCACCATGGGCGCTTGCGTTGCCTTTGGCGCGTTCAACCTGCTGTGCGCTCCGTGTTTTGCCGCCATGGGTACTATCCGCAACCAGATGGACTCCGGCAAGTGGACCGCGATTGCCATCGGTTACGAGTGCGCCTTCGCTTGGGTGATCGGCCTGTTCATCAACCAGTTCTACAACCTGTTTGTGTTGGGACAGTTTGGTATCTGGACGATTGTGGCCATCGTTCTGCTGGTTGCGATGCTCTTCCAGATCTTTCGCCCTATCCCTGCGCATGCATGGACCGACGAGGACGAGACCAACACTGCTTCCGCCGCAGTTTCCGCTTAAGTCCGAATAAGGATTAGCCCCTTTCCACAAGCCCGGGTGTCCCAGCGACACTCGGGCTTTTTGGCGTAATGGGGGAGATGTGGCGTTTCCGCAGATAAAACCGACCAAAATAAACCTGTCCCTTTTTGGCAGGTGGAAAATGGGGTAAAGTAAGTGATGGTTAACTAGAGGAGGCTTGCTATGGCACCTATCGATATTGTTGTTCTGGCTGTTATCGGTATTGCGTTTGTCGCGGTATGCGTGCGCATCTACCGCAAGGGCACCTGCGCCGACTGTGCTCAGGGTGGCGTTTGCACAGGACATTGCTCCAACAAAAAGACGTGTGCCGCACTTAAGGGCGTGGACAAAATCGCCGAAGACCTGGGCCGCGGTATTCATTAGTCGAACGGCGCTTGGGCATGTATGATTGCGGATACGGCGGTCGCTGATACGATAGGTGTGTTAGCAACTGCCGCCGAGCGGCTCAAACGAAAGGAACCCTGTATGGAGTCCTGTGCCTACCCGATGCTCTTTAGCCCGATCAAGGTCGGTACGACCGAGGTCAAGAACCGCGTCTTTATGCCGCCGGTATCTACCAACCTAGCCGATCACGGCTATGTGACCGACGACTTGGTCGATCATTACCGTGCACGCGCCAAGGGCGGCGTGGGCCTCATCATTACCGAGGTCGTGACGGTTGAGCCTACCTATACCTATCTGCCGGGTGACATGTGCTGCTACGACGACACGTTTATCCCCGGCTGGAAAAAGCTCGCAGCGGCCGTCCACGAGTATGGCTGCAAGATCATGCCGCAGCTCTTCCACCCCGCCTACATGGCCTTTAACATTCCGGGCACGCCGCGCCTGATCGCTCCGTCCTTTGTGGGTCCGTCCTATGCCCGCGAGGCACCGCGTCCTATCACGGTCGATGAGATTCACGAGCTCACGCATCAGTTTGGTGACGCTGCCGTGCGTATGCAGAAGGCCGGTGTCGATGGCGTCGAGGTCCATGCGGCACATGCCCACGGCATGCTCGGCGGCTTTTTGACTCCACTCTACAACAAGCGTACCGACGAGTACGGCGGCTCGCTCGACGCCCGTATGCGCTTCTTGCTCGAGGTCATCGCCGAGATTCGCGAGCGCTGCGGCAAGGACTTTATCATCGACGTCCGCATCTCGGGCGATGAGTACACCGATGGCGGCCTGACCCTCAACGACATGATCTACGTCTCGCGTCGCTTGGAAAAGGCCGGCGTCGACATGATTCACGTGTCGGGCGGCACCACCATCAAGCGCGGCTCCGCGATTCCCGCCGCCGGCACGCAGCAGGCCTCGCACGCCGCCTGCTCGCGCGAGATCAAAAAGCACGTCAACATTCCCGTCGCCACCGTCGGACGCATTAACGAGGCCTGGATCGCCGAGGAGCTGATCGAGGACGGCGCGGCCGACATCTGTATGATGGGCCGCGCCAATCTGTGCGATGCCGAGTTCTGCAACAAGGCAGCCGCTGGCAACGCCGACGAGATCCGTCCCTGCATCGGTTGCCTGCGTTGCCTGAACGGCATTATGTTTGGCAAGCGCATCTCCTGCACCGTCAACCCGGACGTGGAGCGCGACGAGGCTGGCTACGAGCCTGCCGCCGAGGCCAAGAACGTACTGGTTGTGGGCGCCGGTCCCGCGGGTATGGAGGCAGCCTACATTGCCGCCAAACGCGGTCATAACGTGGTGCTCGTGGATAAGCAGGACGAGCCGGGCGGAGAGATGCGCATCGCAGCCGTTCCGCCGGCAAAGCAGGAACTCACCCGCGTGATCAAGTATCAGTACCGTCGCCTGGCCGAGGCCGGGGTAAAGTGCGTCTTTGGCACCGAGCTTACTGCCGAGGACATTCAGCGTGACTACGCCGACTACGAGGTCGTCCTGGCCTATGGCGCCGAGCCTATCGCCCCGGCCTTCATGCAGGGCTTTAAGCAGGTTATGACGGCTGACGACCTGTTGGGCGGCAAGGCTTTCCCGGGCAAGAAGATCGTCATCGTGGGTGGCGGCACCGTTGGCTGCGAGACGGCCGATTACCTGGCCCCGTTGGTCAACGACCTGTCGCCGGCCAACCGCGACGTCACCGTCATCGAGATGACCAAGACGCTCGCCGCCAACGAGGGTGGTGCCGGTCGCGCGGTGCTCATCACGCGCATGCTCTCAAAGGGCGTTCACGTGCTGACCGAGGCCAAGGTGACCGAGATTACCGAGGATACTATCAGCTACGAGAAGGACGGCGAGATCCACACCATCGCCGGTGCCGATACGCTGGTGCTTGCTATGGGCTATCGTCCCAATACCAAGCTGGCCGACGACCTGGCTGCAGCCGGCGTTACCACTCACGTGCTGGGCGATGCCAACAAGTGCGGCAACATTCGCGACGCCATCGGCGATGGCTACAAGGTCGCCTGCGAGCTCTAGTCAACCCCTTGGCGTATGGGGACAGGTTACTTTGCACCAAGTTGGTGCATGTGAACCTGACCCCATTGCACCATTTGATAAAACGCAAGCGGCGGCCGTCCCGTGTTTGGGCGGCCGCCGCTTGCGTTTTATCATAGAAAGATCATTGCCGAGCCTTAAATGCCTTTTGTCTGTGTGCCTTCCACAATCATGTTGCGGTTGTAGGCCAGGTGCAGATACATCGTATCGTGATCGATTGAGCCATACGAAAGCGAAATTATGCGTCTTAATTCCGTACGCAAATCAAGACGAAAACCGTTTGCGTCTCGGATAAATCAGTACGCAAACGGTTTTCGTCTTATATCTTGAAGGCCTACAGGCGAAACGATTCGGCAACGGTGGAGGTCGACCGGTTTGAGTATGGCAGGCTGACGCTCGAAGGCAGCAACGTAACGTTCGACGCGCTCACGTTGGCTCGCCAGGACTTGAGTTTTCACACGCTCGAGCATAAGTGTGTTGAACATCTCGGCATTTCTGAGCTAACGCCGGATATTATGCGCACGCTTCGCTTGCTCGGCAAAGATGGCTATACCAACGCTGCGGCGATTTTGGCGGATAAGAATGATTTTCCGGGCATCGACTGCGTCCGTTTTGGTGATACCGAGGATGTGATCTTGGATCGCGAGGCGGCGACAAATATATCCGCAATTGAGCAGGTGGACAGGGCGGTGGCTATGTTTGCACGCTACTACCGTTATGAACGTATCGAAGGGATGGAGCGCGTCCAAACCGATCGAATTCCTCTCGAGGCGTTTTGCGAAGCTGTCGCAAACGCTTTGGTGCATCGGACGTGGGACGTTCGAGCTATAGCAACCCGCATAGCGCGCCTTGATCATCAACCGTCCGTATTTCACAGCAACTTATAACAGGCTCGGGGTGCCAATTTGGGGTGCAGTAGTGCTGCGCCACGAAAAGGGCCTATCTACTACGTTTAAGCCTCAGGGGTCAACCATAGTCGGCTTTTTCGAAAATCGACAAGCTGCCTACCTGCGGTTTTGTTTTCACAGTTTTTGGTATGGCCGAGGCTATCCGTGTTAACGTAGTAGATGGGCCACTTTTGTGGCAAGGGGCCGATCTGCGGGCTAGGGTAGCTAAAAGAGCCCCGTCCCAAAAAGACTGATTGGGAGCTGGGGCGTGTCGATGCGATAGTATTGCATGGTGGTATTCGACTAACCGAGGGTTTATCCGAGGGCTTTATGGAACAGCACCAGCATAATCAAAGCTTGCAAGATCAGGCATACAATGCACTGCGCTCCAAGATCATCTATGCCGAGCTCAAGCCCGGCACGCGCCTTTCGGCGATTGGTCTGGAAAAGGAGACGGGAATCGGGCGTACGCCCATTCGCGAGTCCTTTGTGCGCCTGCGTGAGCAGGAGCTGGTGGAAACGCGTCCCAAAAGCGGCACCTACGTCTCTAAGATCAGCATGGAGCGCGCCGAGAACGCCTGTTTCTTGCGCGAGAAACTCGAGCGAAGCGTACTCATTAAATGCTGCTCGGTCGCCACGCCCGAGCAAAAGCATCGGCTCGATCAGATTCTTGCCGAGTCCGAGTCGCTCGACCATGGCGAAACGCGTCGTTTCTTTGACCTGGACAACCTGTTCCATGAGACGTGTTTTGAGATTGCCGGCCGTCACATGTTGTGGGATTGGATGAAGAGCGTCAATACGCATTTTGAGCGATACAACTGGTTGCGTATGGTGTCGCAGGATCTAGATTGGGAGCCGATTCGTCGGCATCATCGCCGGATTCTCGAGGCCATTAAGAGGGGCGATACCGACGCGGCGAGCTATCTGGCCGAGACACACCTGCACCTGATGCCCGAAGAGCAAGGTCCGGTTATCGCCTTACATCCCGATTATTTTGAGCTGTCCAAAGACTCGGCTATCTAGCCCATTATCGCATCTGCTCGAGACGCAAAAACGATGCTGCTCACCTACAGCGTTTTGCAACCGAGAATTTTAAAAAATGCCTAAAATGGCTCAGACTGCCGACAATGGGGAAACGGGGTGCGCTATGGCGCAGATGAGAATCAAGGACATTGCCGTCGAGGCGGGTGTGAGCCCGGCCACGGTCTCGCGCTATCTCAATAACC
The DNA here is from genome assembly GCF_052064015.1 of Collinsella sp. HCP3S3_D1. NCBI lineage: Bacteria > Bacillati > Actinomycetota > Coriobacteriia > Coriobacteriales > Coriobacteriaceae > Collinsella > Collinsella sp. HCP3S3_D1. The sequence goes on along the minus strand of NZ_JBQHWK010000026.1, from coordinate 20,274 downwards.
GCCCCGGGCAAATGACCGAGGAAACCCGTGCTCGCATTGCGGAGGTTATCGAGCGTACCGGCTATCGCCCACGTGCCGCCGCGCGCAATCTGCGCAGCTCGCGTACCAACCTCATCGGCGTGATCTTGGCCGACATCGCCAACCCGTTCTCCAGCGCCATGCTCGAGGGCCTTTCCGCCAGCGCCGCCGCGCGCGGCTGCTCGCTCATGACAGCCATTAGCGGCAACGATCCCGCCAAGGAGGCCGAGTCGCTCACCAGGCTTATCGACGCTGGCGTGGACGGCCTGGTCGTCAATACCTGCGGTGGTAACGACGAGGCAATCGCCGCGGCAGCGGGACGCCTGCCCGTTGTGCTGCTCGACCGCGACGTTGCCGACGGCGGTGTCGATCTGGTGACATCTAACAACCGTGAGCTGGTCGCCGGCTTGGTAGACGCCTTGATCGCCGCTGGCAGCGAGCACCTGTGCCTGCTCACCGAGGCAAGCGACGACAGCCCCGTCCGTCGCGAGCGCGCCGAGGCCTTTACCGACGAGCTTTCGCGCCGCGGCCTTGCCGGCGAGGTTATCACCTTGGCCGATGGCGGTGCCACGGGCGTCGGTCGCTTGGACGAGACTATCCGCGGCTATGCAGGCAAAAAGCTCGGCCTCATTGCCGTCAACGGCCTGGTTTTCCTGAGCCTTACCGAGGCGCTGGCGCAGCTTGGCCCCTCGCTGCCGGCGGGGCTCAAGATCGCGACGTTTGACGACTATCCCTGGAACCATGTGCTCTTTGGTGGAGTTACCACGGCCGCGCAGGACACCCTCACCATCGCCGAGCGCGTGGTCGATCGCCTCTCCGAGCGTATCGACGTTGTTACCACCACCGTGGGCGATGCCGCAAAGCTCGCCCCTAAGCGCATCGAGGTTCCCGGCCACATCGAACACCGCGCTTCGACCTCGCGCTAGCCGCTCGTTCGTAACTGCCTGTTCGCGCACGTTTTTTGGGCGCTTGATACGCTTTAACCCTGCGGAAACATTTTTCTGCGATAGTATCTGCGATATAGACCAGTCGAAACCCGCCCGAAAGAAAGGGGAGCGACATGAACCAGCAGAACATCGATTACGTACTCCGTTCCGTAGAGCAGCGTGACATCCGCTTTGTGCGTCTGTGGTTTGTCGACATTCTCGGCCGCCTCAAGAACTTTGCCATTAGCCCCGAAGACCTCGAGGTCGCTTTTGAGGAGGGTATTGGCTTTGACGGCTCCGCCATCGAGGGCTTTGCCACGCCCGAGGAAGCCGACATGCTCGCGTTCCCTGACGCCTCGACCTTCCAGATCCTGCCGTGGCGCCCGAGCCATAACGGCGTCGCCCGCGTGTTCTGCGATGTGTGCACTCCCGATCGCAAGCCGTTTGCCGGCGACCCGCGCGACGCCCTGCGCCGCATGTTCTATAAGGCCGAGAAGGCCGGCTACCTGCTCAACGTGGGTGCCGAGCTGGAGTATTACTACTTCCCCGACGAGCACACCCCCGAGCCGCTCGACAACGTGGGCTACTTCGACCTTTCGGTGAGCGATGCCGCTCGCGACCTGCGCCGCAATACGGTGCTCACGCTCGAGAAGATGTCCGTGCCCGTGGAGTACACCTTCCACGCCGCCGGCCGCTCGCAGCACGGCATTAGCTTGCGTCACGCCGAGGCCCTGAGCATGTCCGACGCCATCACCACGGCCAAACTCATCATTAAGCAGCAGGCCTACGAGAGCGGTTGCCACGCCTCCTTTATGCCCAAGCCGCTGGCGGGCGAGGACGGCAGCGCCATGTTTTTGCATCAGTCGCTGTTCGACCACGACGGCAACAACGTCTTTTGGGGCGAGGACGACGAGAAGTACCGCCTCTCCGATATCGCCAAGCACTATATGGCCGGCATTCTGGCACACGCGCGCGAGATCAGCGCCATCACCAACCCCACGGTCAACTCGTACAAGCGCATCACCACGGGCGGCGACTCCGTGCCACAGTACGCTACGTGGGGCCTGCGCAACCGCGCGAGCATGGTCCGCATCCCGGTCTACAAGCCCGGCAAGCAGCTGTCCACACGCATCGAGCTGCGCAGTCCCGATCCCATGGCCAATCCGTACCTGGTCAACGCCGTCACGCTGGCGGCTGGTCTGGACGGCATCGAGCGCAAGCTGGAGCTCCCGCCCGAGGCAACGGCCGAGACGCTCAAGCTTACCGACCGTCAGATGGTCGAGGCCGGCTATACGCCGCTGCCGCGCTCGCTCAAAGAGGCGCTCGACGTGTTTGAGGACTCGCAGTTTATGAAGGATGCCCTCGGCGAGCACATCCACAGCTTCTTCCTCAAAAAGAAGCGCGACGAGTGGCATAAGTTTGAGTCCACGATTACCGAGTGGGAGATCAAGCATTATCTGGCGAACTCCTAATCGCGCTGGTTCGTTCCAGTACGATTGAGCTCATTTCCTTGGAGGTCGATATGTCCGAAAAGAGTGCCCTGTTCATGGCGCGCACGACGCGCTTCCACGAGTTTGCCCGCAGCTTGACGACCACCCTGGGTGTCGAGGTGAGCCTGGCAACCCCCGATTCGCCGACTGCGTCGCATGACTTTGACCTGCTGATCCTCGATTCCGATGGCATCCGCAGCGACCGCATCGATCAGATTGCCAAATGGCTCGACGACCGCGGCGGCGTTCCCATGTTGGTAATCGTCGACGACGAGGCGCTCGGCACCCTGCGCCTGCCCAATCACGCGCATGCCGACTTTGTATGCCCCACGGCGACGCCCAACGAGCTCAAGGCTCGTGCGCAGCGCCTGATGGGCGAGGAGGAGACCGTCGCCGCCGACGATGTGCTCAACATCGATAATCTCGAGATTAACCTGGCTACCTACCAGGTGACACTCGACGACGAGCCCATCGACCTGACGTTGATGGAGTACTCGCTGCTGAGCTTTTTGGCGACGCATCCCAACCGTGCTTACAGCCGCGAGGTGCTGCTGCACCGCGTGTGGGGCTTTGAGTACTGCGGCGGCACGCGCACCGTCGACGTGCACATTCGACGCATCCGCTCCAAGGTGGGCCCGCAGATCGCGGCGCACATTACCACCGTCCGTGGCGTGGGTTATCTGTTTAAGGACTAGCTTTTCACCGCAAAGGGGGCAGGCGCCTTCGTGGTGGTTTTGCCGCATGCGTGGATCCCTTTCGAGTTTGCAGCAGAACTTAAGCATTCCTTAAAGATTGCGTTCTCATACACGTTCGCCCGCATATTGGGGTACAACTCAACGTGAACAATGATGGCCCGCCACATGTTTGGCGGGCCTTTGGTTATTAGACGAAAGGATCGCAGCTATGAGCGAGAACGATTCCCAGCGTCCCCAGGATGCGGGCAACGCCGGCGAGACCCAGCAGCAGCCGCGCGTGCAGGTGGAGTCGACGCCTGCCGACGGCAACATTCCCTACGTACAGGCCTACGACACACAGACCGGCCAGCCGCTGGGCGGTCAGCAGGTTGTAAACAAGCACACGGTGGTCAAGACCAAGACCAAAAAGCTGCCGATCTTTATTACGGCGCTCGCCGGCTGCGCCTGCGGCGCCCTGCTGGTCATCGCGCTCATTATGAGTGGAACGCTCAACATTGGCGGCGGAAAGAATGTCGTGACGGCGGGTGCTTCGGGTTCATCGACGCAAAAGATTACGATCGACTCCGAGGACACCACGCTTGCCGAGGCCGTTTCTGCCAAGGCCCTGCCCTCCGTCGTTTCCATCACCGCCACTTCGAGCGGTAGCCAGAATGGCTCGCTTTCGCAGTCTGCCGACGAGTCGGATGGTTCGGGCAGCGTCGGTTCGGGCGTGGTGCTCGATACCGAGGGCCACATCCTCACCAACAACCATGTGGTCGATGGCTATGACCAGTACGTGGTTACCATGGACGACGGTACCACCTACGAGGCCGAGTTCGTGGGCAACGACGCCTCGAGCGACCTGGCCGTCATCAAGCTCAAGGATGCTGACGCCTCCAAGCTCACGCCGATCGAGATTGGTGATTCCTCCAAGCTCAACGTGGGCGAGTGGGTCATGGCGATCGGCTCGCCGTTCGGCAACGAGCAATCTGTCTCCACGGGCATTGTGTCGGCGCTGTATCGCTCCACGGCCATGAGTTCTACCAGCGGCAACACCATCTACGCCAACATGATCCAGACCGATGCCGCCATCAACCCGGGCAACTCCGGCGGCGCGCTCGTTAACGACAATGGCGAACTCGTGGGTATTAACTCTCTTATCGAGAGCTACTCGGGCTCCAGCTCGGGCGTGGGCTTTGCCATTCCGGTCAACTATGCCAAGAACATCGCCGACCAGATTATCGACGGCAAGACGCCGGTTCATCCATACCTGGGCGCCACGCTTTCGAGCGTCAACGCGCTCAACGCCCGCACTAACAATCTCGGCACCGATAGCGGCGCGTATGTGGCAAGTGTCGTCGAGGACGGTCCTGCCGCCAAGGCTGGCATCCAAGAGGGCGATGTTATCACCAAGCTGGGTGACGATGAGATTACGAGCGCCGATGGCCTGATTATCGCGCTGCGCAGCCACGAGGTGGGCGAGAAGGTCGAGATCACGCTCGTGCGCGGCAAGGAAGAGAAAAAGGTCACGGTCGAGCTGGGTTCTGATGAGGAGCTGCAGAACCAGCAGCAGAACGACAGCGCGACCGACACCGGCAACGGCGGCATTACCGACGAGCAACTGCGCCAGTACCTGGAAGAACTGCTGGGCCAACAGGGTCAGGGGCAAGGCTACGGTCAGGGTTTCTAACGAGCTGTATCGCACATATCGAAGCCAGAGGGGCTGTTCCGCCAGCGCGGGACAGCCCCTCTTCTCTTATTGATCCGTTGGGGACGGAGGAAAACGGATCATTTAGAAATGGCAAGGGCATGGTTCGGAAGGGCTTGGACAGTTAGTTCAGATTTGTATAAAACGGGTGCGGTCAGAGGCGTGTTTTGAGCGGTTTTGAAATGAAAGACGGGCCGAGATGGGTGTCTCGAAGACGGAAGCAAACCTAATTTGCCGTTCAGAACGATTGATTGGGGCGAAAAGCCGATATTTCAGCTCGATTCGGCGCGCGTAATTATACAAATCTGAACTAACTGTCCAACCCTGGTCCGGTCGCTGCCAATTCGGTGCGGTTTGAGACTGCTATTCGGCCCCATTGCGACCGGTGGTACTCTTGTATCCGTTTGAAATCGAGCGAAGGAGTGCCGCTATGGAGCAATCGAGCCTGTTTGGTGACGGCGTGGACATCGATACCGAAACGCCAGCGAGCACGGATACCGCCGCACCGGCCGATACCCGTGCCCAGGCGGCAGCGCGCGCGGCTGAGTTGCGCCACGAGCTCGACTACCATGCTTACCGCTACTACATGCTCGATGCGCCCGAGATCACGGACGCCGCCTTTGACAAAATGCTCGTTGAGCTGCAGGAAATCGAGGCTACCTACCCCGACCTGGTGACGCCCGACAGCTATACCCAGCGCGTGGGCGGCTACGTGAGCGAGCAGTTTACGCCGGTCACGCACATGGCGCGCATGTATTCCATGGACGATGCCATGGATCTGGACGAGCTCGACGCTTGGCTCCAGCGCACCGAGGATGCGCTCGGCGCCGGTAGCGTCACCTATACCTGTGAGCTTAAGATCGACGGTCTGGGCGTCGCGCTTACCTACCAAAACGGCACCTTTGTGCGCGCCGCCACGCGCGGTGACGGCACCACGGGCGAGGACGTGTCGCTCAATGTCCGTACCATCAAGGATGTGCCCATGCACCTGTCCGAGCCGGCGCTCGCTCACATGGGCGCCGACCGCGAGCGCACCATCGAAGTGCGCGGCGAGGTGTACATGCCCAAGGGCAGCTTTGTTCGTCTGAATGAAGAGGCCGATGCCGAGGGCCGCGACCCCTTCGCCAACCCGCGCAACGCCGCTGCCGGATCCTTGCGTCAGAAGGATCCCAAGGTCACGGCGCGCCGCGACCTGGCCACCTTTATCTATGCCATCGCCGATACCGACCCGCTGCACGTCCACAGCCAGCGCGAGTTTCTGGACTGGTTGCGTAGCGCCGGCTTTAGCGTCAACCCCAACGTGGCTCGTTGCGCCACGCCGGCCGAGGTCCACGAGTTCTGCGCCCAGGCGCTCGAGCACCGCGGCGACCTGGATTACGACATCGACGGCGTGGTCGTAAAGGTTGACAGCTTCCAGCAGCAGCTCGACCTGGGCTTTACCGCTCGCGCACCACGCTGGGCCATTGCCTTTAAGTTTCCGCCCGAGGAAAAGCAGACCATCCTGCGCGAAATTCGCATCCAGGTGGGCCGCACCGGTGTGCTCACGCCGGTCGCCGAGTTCGACCCGGTGACGGTTGCCGGCTCCACCATCGCGCGCGCCACGCTGCACAACATCGACGAGATCCGCCGCAAAAACGTGCGCGAGGGCGACACCATCATCGTGCACAAGGCGGGCGACGTTATCCCCGAGGTCGTGGGTCCGGTGCTCGACAAGCGCCCGGCCGATTCGGTCGACTGGCATATGCCCGAGGTCTGCCCCGTGTGCGGCAGCCCCGTGGTCCACGAGGATGGCGAGGTGGCTTACCGCTGCGTGTCCATCGACTGCCCCGCACAGCTCAAGGAGCGCCTGCTCCACTGGGTGAGCCGCGGCTGCATGGACGTCGATGGCCTAGGCGACGAGATCGTCGACAAGATGATCGCCGCCGGCCTGATTCACGACGTCGCAGACTTCTACCAGCTCACGGTCGACGACATCGCCGGCCTGGACACGGGGCGCACCTATGCCAGCTCCAACAGCAGAAAGGGCGTTAAGAAGGGCGACCCCATTCCGGTAGGCCTCAAGACGGCCGAGAAAATCATCGCCGAGCTCAACAAGTCCAAGAGTCAGCCGCTCGGTCGCGTGCTGTTTGCCCTGGGCATCCGTCACGTGGGCAAGAGCGTGGGCGAGGTCATCGCCGAGCGATTCCTGTCGATTGACAAGCTTATCTTGGCGAGCGAAGAGGATATTGCCGAGTGCGAGGGCATCGGCCCCAAGATTGCGGCGAGCGTCAAGCAGTTCCTGGCCGTGCCCGAGAACCTTGCCGTCCTGGAACGTCTGCGCCAGGCGGGCCTGTCGCTCGAGGTCGATTTGGACGCCGCGCACGCGCAAGCCGCAGCCGACGCTGGCGTGGCAGGCGAGCTCGCCGACGCACAGCCGCTCGCGGGTCTGACCTTCGTGCTCACCGGCACGCTCGTCAACCGCACGCGCGACGAGGCGGGCGCGGCGCTCAAGGTGCTCGGCGCCAAGGTTTCGGGCAGCGTATCAAAGAAGACGAGCTATCTGGTTGCCGGTCCCAAAGCGGGTTCCAAGCTTACCAAGGCCGAGCAGCTGGGTGTGCCCGTGCTGGACGAGGACGCGCTCGAGCAGATCTTGGCTACCGGTGAGGTGCCCCAGGCTTAAGGCATCAATAGTCAAATTGAAGAACCGCCCGAAAGCGCGATGCCTTCCGGGCGGTTCTTACTTTGTTGGGGAAACCGGCATCGTGATCTGCGTCACGTAGGTCGCGGGGTCGTCGCTGATGATGTCGTCAATGAGGGCGATTTCGCGTTGCCCCGCTACGCTGCTAACTTGTCAAAAGCCCCGCGCCGGTTGAGCACGGTAAACGCGACAACACAGATGACTGCCGACAGAATCGACCCGCACGGCGAGGCGATGCCCATGGGAAACAGCGTGTCGGAATAGGCGTTCGACAGCAGCCACGCGCCCGGCACGCGAATGAGTGCCACGGCCAGCACGTTGTGCGCAAAGCCGATGTAGCTCTTGCCGTATGCAGCGAAAAAGCCGCTAAAGCAAATGTGGATGCCGGCAAAAATCGCGTCGAAAATGTAGCTGCGCATATAGCCGGTGCCGGCAGCGACTACTGCAGCGTCCTTGGCAAAAAAGCCAATAAACGCCGGCGCCACCAGCCACATCAGCACCGTGATCAGGCAGCCGTACACCACCGAGATAGTCATGGCGTCTTTGAGCACCTGACGCGCACGGTCGCCCTTGCCCGCGCCGGCGTTTTGCGCCGTGAGTGCGCTGACGGTGGCGCCCATGGAACTCGGTACAATGAACAAAAAGCTGATCATCTTTTCGACCAGGCCCACAGCGGCGGCGTCGACCAGGCCGCGATGGTTGGCGATGACGGTGATAAACATAAACGCCACCTGGATGCAGCCGTCCTGCACGGCCACGGGCACGCCGATCTTAAGGATGCCGCCGAGCACCTCGGGCTGGGGACGCAGGTCGCTACGCTTAACGTGGATGTTCGTACGGCGGCTCTTAAGCCACACGAGCGCGAGGGCAACGCTTGCCGTCTGGGCGGTTACCGTGCCGAGTGCCGCACCCACGGGGCCGAGCCCCAAGTGGCCGATAAACAGAAAATCGAGCGCGATGTTGATGATGCACGCCACGCCGATCACGTACATGGGCGAGCGCGAATCGCCTAGGCCGCGAAAGATGGCCGAGAGGATGTTGTATGCGGCGATAAACGGAATGCCGACAAAGCAGATGCGCAGGTAGGCGGCGGTTCCTTCGACTGCCTCGGCTGGCGTCCCAATAAGTGCCACGATCTGTGGGCACAGTGCGAGCAGGATGGCTGCCAGCACTACCGAGACACCCATAAACAGCGTGATGGTGTTGCCGATGACGGTCTCGGCGCGATCGAAGCGGCGCGAGCCCACGGCGTGGCCGACGATAACCGTCGTTCCCATGGCCAGACCCACGAGCGTCACGGTAATGATATAGAGCGTCTGCGCGCCATTGCCCACGGCGGTGATGCCGGCGGCACCGCTAAACTGCCCCATCATGTACAGGTCGGCCATGCCGTAGAGCATCTGCAAAAAGTACGAGAGCATATAGGGCAGGGCAAAGACCGCGATGGTCTTAAGGACATTGCCGCGTGTGAGGTCGTGTTCCATAGGTGGGGCTTTCTGGCTGGGTCTGTTTCCGTACCAGTGTAGTGAAAACCCTACAACGATTGTAGAGTCAAGGTTTGTGTGTTGAGGATGGGCTTGGAAAGCCGGTCTTGTTCGAAGCGACCTGTCCTGTCGTACGGGTGTCGGCATGATTCTCTCGTGGGGTATTATGTTTTTCGAAGAATAAAACGCCGCGTGAGGGGAGGGCTGCGTGGACGGGCACGTGCAGCATGACGGTTTTGGCCGCGATATCAACTACCTGCGCATTGCCGTTACCGACAAGTGCAATTTCCGCTGCATTTACTGCATGCCGGCCGATGGCGTGGCGCCCCGTGCACACGACGAGTTACTCAGCGCCGAGGAAATCGCCCGCTTTGTGCGCTTGGTGGCGGGGGAGGGCATTCGCCGCGTGCGCCTGACGGGCGGCGAGCCGCTGGTCAGCCGCCGTATTATTCCGCTTATTCGCGACATCCGCGCGATCCCTCAGATCGAGGACATCTCGCTCACCACCAACGGCGCCCTGCTGCCCAAGCTGGCGCCGCAGCTCAAAGATGCCGGGCTTAACCGCGTCAACATCTCGCTCGACACGCTCGACCCTACGCTCTTTGGAAAGATCACGCGCCTGGGTCGGCTCGAGCAGACCATGGCCGGCATCGACGCGGCGCTGGCTTGGGGCTTTGAGCCCGTTAAGGTCAACTGCGTTGTTGTGCGCCGGCTCAACCAGGATGTGGCGGCCCTCGCGCGGCTCACGCTCGACCGTCCCATTCACCTGCGCTTTATCGAATATATGCCCATCGGCGACGAGCACACGAGCTCGCATTGCGCTGTGGACCCGCATGCGCCCGCGCTCAATCCCGAGCTGTGGGACGCGAGCGATACCGTGCCGAGTGACGAGCTGCGGGCGCGCATCAATGCCAGGGCCACCGCGAGGGGACTGGGCGAGCTCGAGCCGCTCGACATCAACGACGCTCCTGCCGGCGCGGGCCCTGCGCGCTATTGGCGCTTTCCGGGCGCGGCGGGAACGGTTGGCTTTATTAGCGCCATGTCCAACCATTTTTGTGCGAATTGCAACCGTCTGCGCCTGACGGCCGATGGCAACGTGCGTCCATGCCTGTTTAGCGATGCCGAGTATTCGGTGCGCGACGACCTGCGCCGTGGTGATGATATGCAGGTACTTTCGATTTGGCGCGATGCCGTGGCCCACAAACCGCAGGAACACGCGATAATTGAGGGCACGCAACGATTTATGTCCCAAATCGGAGGATGATCATATGGCCAAGAGCAGGTACGCCGACGCCACCAAGGCCGCTCGCAGGGCCGCGATGTCTGCCCACAAAGTCACGGCAGCGGCGAATGCTGGCAATGCCGACGCGTCTGCGCAGCCGACTTCCAGCGCGGCCACCGAACCCGCCCGTGACGCCCGCCGCGACGAGCTGACGCACGTGGATGCCAAGGGCGAGGTGCGCATGGTCGATGTGTCCGACAAGGCCGAGACCCATCGCATCGCCATCGCCGAGGGCACCATCCTCATGCATCCCGAGACACAGGCCATGGTGCTGCAGGACCGCGCCAAAAAGGGCGACGTGCTTGCCTGCGCGCGCGTGGCGGGCATCATGGCCATCAAACGCACGAGCGACATCATTCCCATGTGCCATCCGTTGCTCATTACCAAGAGCAAGTGCGACATTGCGCCCATCGCTCCGGCGGGGACGCCGGCCGAGGATATGCCCGAGGGCTGGGCACCGGCGCGCGCGGACGGGCAGGTTGGCTTTCACGTACTGGTTACGGCCGGCGTGACGGGCAAGACGGGTATCGAGATGGAGGCCCTGACCGGCGCGAGTGCTGCGTGTCTAACGATCTATGACATGTGCAAGGCGGTTGATCGCGGTATGGAGATCGTCGACGTGCGCCTGTTGCACAAGGAGGGCGGCCGCTCGGGCGTGTGGGACCGCGCAGAGCGTCAGGCCGCTGCTGTTGAGGCCGTGGCCACTGACGGTGCCGCACCCGCGAGCGCACCCGTCGCCGTCGCGCCCGCAGCTCCGACACCGGCCGTCCCCGCGATCGCGTTTATCGGCTACCAGAACTCGGGCAAGACCACGCTCGTCGAGAAGGTCATTGCCGAGCTCACCCGTCGCGGCCTGCGCGTGGGATCGCTCAAGCATCACGGGCACCACGGCTTTGATATCGACGTGCCCGCTAAGGATACCTGGCGCCATCACCAGGCCGGATCCAAGCACGTGGGCCTCATCTGCGCCACGCGCTGGGCGGAGTACGCCGACACGCGCGAGGAGGACGAGATGCCCGCGCGCGAGCTGCTGTCGCGTTACAACGATGTCGACGTGGTGATCATCGAGGGCTACAAGACCGAGGATTTCGACAACATCGTGGTCGCGCGCTCCGGTGTCGACCGCCTGCGCGGCAAGAGCTCGCTCGACCTGGTCGACGGCCGCACGCTGGCCCTTGCCTGCAACGAAGCCCTGGCACGTCAGGCCTTCGACGCAGGCTTTGCGACCCGGGCCATCAACATCAACGACGCCCGCGCCATCTGCGACCTTATCCAAGACCACCTTTAAGGCTTGGCGCTGAACCTGCCAAAAAGGGACAGGTTTATTTTGGCAGGTTCTATCTGGGCAAACGTCATTTCCACCACAAAGGGGCCAGGCACCTTTGTGGTGGTTTTTGCTTTGGTAGATTTTTGTGACATGCCTTACAATCTACCAAGTAGTTCATGACGGGCGAAAAACGGAGAGAAGGGTCCTGATGCGTCCTTAATGTTTCATGCGGATAGATTGATTTGACAGACGGCGACGAATGTCCACCGCCCGTATTCGTATGAAACGAGGAGTCTCCGTGCTCGTATCTCTTCTCTCAAAACCTCACCCTTCGCTGTCCGCGCAGGCTAAGCACCTGGTGGCAATGCGCTTCCTCATATATACCGGCTTTCAGACCAGCTACTTCATCGGCGTCATCGGAACACCCACCTATGCGGACGGCGCTTCGGTCGTTGCGACATCGCTGGCCGTCTTGTTTATGAACGTCTTCGTGATGCTGGGATCCTTTGCGGGTGGAGCGGCGCTTGACGCTTGGGGTCCGTGCCGGCATTTCCGGGCGAGTATCTTCGGCACGTTGGCAACCGGCGCGGCGATTATCGCCTTTGGCAGCGCGACCGGAACAGTCCTTGCCGGCGCGGTGCTCCTGGGCTTTGTGATAGGATTCGCCCAGCCCGTCGCCACGTCCTATCCGGCGTATCTCACCGACGACCCCGTCGAGCTCAAAGACATCAACTCCGCCATCGCCATGCTCTCCAACGTGAGCATTATCGTCGGCCCCACACTGGGCGGCTTTGTCGCGGCGGCTGCATCGTCACACGCGGTGTTTTTGCTCATGATGATCTTTACCGTACTGGCGCTCGTCGCCGGTTGGGGCTTTAGGCCGCAAGCAGGTCGCGTCGCCGCGCGCGAAAGTGCTCCCGCGGATAGCAGCACAACGGCAAGTACTGCCATTCAAAGCTCCGACTCCAATAAATCCACCCGCGCCACTTTCGTGACCAGCATCAAGACAGTCTTTACCAACAGCGTCCTCGCCCTACTGTTCTGCATTATTTTCCTTTCGAACTTTGGCTATGGCGCCTTCGATCCACTGGAGTCATTCTTCTACCGTGATGTTCTGCATGTCGGTGTCGAGTGGATGGGCTGGCTCTCGTCCGCCTGCGGCGTGGGCGCGGTGCTGGGCGCCGTGGTCGCGCTCCGCTTGCCGCCGCACCTGGTCAACCTTAAGACGCTGCTTGTGGCGCTTCTGTCCGTGGGCCTGGGAAGTTTGCTCTATGTGGGGACACCGTACGTGGGCGTAGCCCTTGTCGGCCAGATTGCCCTGGGCGTGGCCTGGGGCATCGTCAACCCGCTCCACAACACGATCGTGCAAACGACGGCCCCGCTCGAACAGCTCGGCCGCGTCAACTCGGTCATGGGCTTTGGCAACATGTTCGCCGGCGTGGCGCCGCTGGCGATTGCCCCGTGGCTGGCGGCGACGTTTGGCGTGCAGCAGACGCTCATCGGGGCGGGTATGGTCGTGACGGCGGTTCCCGCGGCACTGCTGCTGTTTGGACGCCGGCATTTGGATCGTGCCGCAAAGCAGTAAAAACCATCACAACATTCGATGAAAATCGCGATTTTGCCGAATAACGTCGAATGTTGTGATGGTTTGCGCCCCGGGTCATGCCATCCTGCGGATCTGGCCGCCACAAAGGGGGCAGTTCACAGGCACCTTTGTGGCGGTTTTTGCTATGGACGGTTCGGTTTCGCTGCAGAACCGCCAGCCTGCCGCCTGCCAACCGCCGCCCTCGTTACGTTTTCGCTGCATTTGGGTAAAGCGCCTGCTCCAAGCCGGCGTTGCCTTGTATACTAGAGCGGTTTAACTGTTATGCGGAAGGGAGCGCCTATGGCACTCAGCGAGAAAGACGTGCGCGGTATCGCCGAGTACGCAAAGATCGCACTGACCGATGATGAGCTCGCCCAGATGACGTCCTACATGAACGATGCCGTCCAGATGCTCGAGCCCGTCTTGCAATATGACTTGCCCGACGTGGAGCCCACGTTCCATCCCATCGGAAGCCTGTCCAACGTGATGGGCGATGACCTGCGCGAGCCCGAGCGCGACCTGCCGCTCGACGTCGCGCTCGAAAACGCCGGCAGCGCGCGCGACCGCTACTTCCGCGTGCCGTCCATTTTGGGAGAGGGGGAGAGCGAGTAATGGCGCAGAGCTTCGATTCCCTTACCGCTGTCCAGATTGCCGCGGGCGTTGCCGCTGGCGACTTTACCGCTACCGAGGTGGCCCAGGCCTCCCTTGCCGCCATCGAGGCGCGCGAGGGCGGGGTCCAGGCATTCCTGCAGGTGGCGCCCGAGCTTGCGCTCGAGGCCGCCGCGCGCGTGGATGCCGATCGTGCCGCAGGCAAGCCGCTGCCCCCGCTTGCGGGCGTGCCGCTGGCCATCAAGGACAACATGAACCTTGTGGGCACGCGCACCACCTGCGCTTCCCGCATGCTCGAGAACTACCAGAGCGTCTACACCGCCACCTGCGTCCAGCGCATGCTCGATGCCGGCTGCCTGCCCATGGGCAAGGCCAACATGGACGAGTTTGCCTTTGGCAGCTCCACCGAGAGCTCGGCGTTCCACCGCACCAACAACCCCTGGGATACCGAGCGCGTGCCCGGCGGCTCCTCGGGCGGCTCCGCTGCCGCCGTCGCCGCGGGCGAGGTCGCGCTCTCGCTGGGCTCGGACACCGGCGGCTCCATTCGCCAGCCGGCGTCGCTGTGCGGCGTGGTGGGCTTTAAGCCCACATATGGCGCCGTGAGCCGTTACGGCGTGGTCGCCTTTGGCTCGTCGCTCGACCAGGTGGGCCCCTTCGGCCGCACGGTCGAGGATGTCGCGCTGGCCATGAACGCGCTTACCGGTGCGGGCCACGATCCCTACGACTGCACCAGCCAGGATTGCGCCGTCGATTTTACCGAGCATCTCAACGACAGCATCGAGGGTAAGCGCGTGGGTATCATCCCCGCGTTTATGGAGGCCGAGGGCCTGACGTCCGAGGTCAAGGCCGCTGTTCAGCGCGCCGCCCAGGAGCTGCAGAACCAGGGCGCCGAGCTGGTCGAGGTCGACCTGCCGCACCTGGATGCCGCCATCGCCGCCTACTACGTCATCGGCCCGGCCGAGGCGTTCTCCAACCTGGCCCGCTTCGACGGTATTCGCTACGGCTATCAGGAGGAGGGCTGCGCCAACCTGTCCGACCAGAGCTCGCTGTCGCGCGCCCACGGCTTTGGCGCCGAGGCCAAGCGCCGTCAGATGCTCGGCGCCTACCTGCTGAGCTCGGGCGTGTACGACAAGTACTACTACGCTGCGCAAAAGGCCCGCACGCTCATCACGCAGGACTACGACACCGCGTATGCCAAGGTGGACACCATCCTCATGCCCGCCTCGCCGCGCACGGCCTTTAAGTTTGGCGAGATCAGCGACCCCACGCAGATGTACCTCTCCGACCTGTACACCATCTCGCTCAACATTTGCGGCAACGGTGGTATCTCGGTGCCGCTGGGCTTGGGCGAGGATACTCAGCTGCCCGTTTCTGCCCAGCTGGTGGGTCCGGCGTTTAAGGACCGTCAGCTGCTCACGTTTGCCCGCGCCCTGGAGCGCGGCTTTGCCGATGCCGCCACGGGTGCGCCCGCGCTTTCCGTCGCACCCGATTTTGCCGGGAAGGGAGGCGAGCTGTAATGAAGGAGCTTTCCGAGGTCCTGCAGGATTGGGAGGCCGTGATCGGCCTGGAGATTCATACCGAGCTCACCGCACTCGATACCAAGATGTTCTGCAACTGCAAGCTCAGCCACGATGACGAGCCCAACGCCAACGTGTGTCCGGTGTGCTTGGGCCTGCCCGGCGCCCTGCCGGTGCCCAACAGGCGCGCCATCGAGAGCATCGTTAAGGCCGGCCTCGCCACCAACTGCGAGATCCAGCGCCACTCGATGTTCTACCGCAAGCACTACTTCTATCCCGATATGGCCAAGAACTTCCAGACCACGCAGGGTCCGGTCGCCTTTGCCATGTACGGTCACCTGGACCTGGACGTGACTGGTCGCGGCGCTGCAGAGCGCCCCGATTGTGCGTTTGGCGAGGCCGAGGCCCAGAGCCTGGCGAGCGCCTCGGCCAACGCCGAGGGCCTGTCCACGTCCATGACGTCGACCATGCGCGAGGGCAATCAGCGTGCCGGCCATCTGGCCAGCTATGACGCGTCCAACCTGCAGATGCCCGAGCGTCGCGAGGACGGTTCCTACACGGTGCCCATCCGCATTCTGCGCATCCACATGGAGGAGGACGCTGCCAAGATGGTGCACGTGGGCGGTGCCGAGGGCCGCATTACCGCCGCTGCCGAGTCGCTCGTCGACTACAACCGCTGCGGCACGCCTTTGATCGAGCTCGTCACCGAGCCCGACTTGCGTACGCCTGAGGAGGCTCGCCTGTTTATGGAAAAGCTCCGTCGCATCTTTGTGACGCTGGGCATTTCGGACTGCTCGATGGAGAAGGGTTCCATGCGCTGCGACGGCAACGTGTCGCTGCGCCGCCGCGGTGAGACCAAGCTGGGTACCAAAACCGAGCTTAAGAACCTCAACTCGTTTAAGAGCCTGCACGACGGCCTTGCCTACGAGATTTGCCGCCAGGCCGAGGTGCTCGAGGAGGGCGGCATTATCTATCAGGAGACCCGCCACTGGGAGCCCAGCCGCAAGCGCACCGTGGTCATGCGTGTGAAGGAGACGGCCGACGACTATCGTCTGTTCCCCGACCCCGACTTGGCGCCGTTCGATCTGGACGACGAGTTCATCGATCGCTGCCGAGGTGAGATTCCCGAGCTGCCCGATACCAAGCGCGCCCGTTTTGAGGCCGATTTTGGCATTAAGGCGGCCGATGCCGAGCAAATCGCCGGTGACCCGGAGTTTGCCGAGTTCTTTGAGGCCTCCGCTGCCGGTATGGCTGGCAAGGAGGCCCAGACGGTTGCAAACTTGCTGGTGAACGAGATGATCGCCTACCTTAAGGGCGCGGGCGTGTCGCTCGCCGAGTCCGGCATCGCGCCGGCTCAGGTGGCAGCGCTTGCCAAGCTGCTGGCGACCGATGCCATCAGCTCCAACCAGGCTCACGAAGTCTTTGAGGCCATGGCCCAGACCGGCGACGACCCCAACAAGATCGTCGACGAGCGCGGTATGCGTCAGGTGAGTGATGCCGGCGCGCTGCAGCCGATTGTGGACGAGGTGCTGGCAAACTGTGCCGAGCAGGCACAGCAGTATCGTGACGGCAACCAGAAGGTCATCGGCTTTTTGGTGGGCCAGTGCATGAAGGCGAGTCGCGGCAAGGGTAACCCAAAGCTCTTCAACGAGTTGCTGAGAACCTCGCTCTCGTAAGCGGGAACCGAGGGGCCGGGCGCAGGGCCTTGCCTCTCAATTTCGGACAGTCCTGACTCACGACGGAGGCGCCACTGGCGCCTCCTGTTCGTGCGGAACTCATTGAGAGGCAAGGCCCTGCGCCCGGCCCCTCGGTTCCGTGGCGACTCGGCCGTTCTGGTCAGTCGGGCTGAATGGAATTTGGTGAATGAGGGTGCCGTTGGCACCCTCATTTTTTTGTGGATGTGGCGCAGGGACGGTCCCTTGGTCACATTTTTGGGCTGTGGAAAGCGAAGCTTAATACTTTTCCCGAGAAGTGAACGACCTTATTTGGACCT
This sequence comes from Collinsella sp. HCP3S3_D1, assembly GCF_052064015.1. NCBI lineage: Bacteria > Bacillati > Actinomycetota > Coriobacteriia > Coriobacteriales > Coriobacteriaceae > Collinsella > Collinsella sp. HCP3S3_D1. Next base: position 3,044 of record NZ_JBQHWK010000026.1, on the reverse strand, counting down.
CTGAAGCATCGACACTATTTGGACGCTGTTTCCTGCGGTTTTGCCGAGTTTTCCCTGCGGTTTTGTTACTAAAAAATGCGGATGCTTCAGGGGTCCGATTTTGCTCGTTCACTTCTCGGGAAAAGTATTAGACCTCGATTTGCTGGGACGGGGGAGAGTCTTTCTTGGATGCCGGAGATGTACGTTGTGGCAGACGGATTGTCGAAAGTCGGCCGGTCTGCACCCTAAGATTTCCAGAAAGTTAACCATTTTTGACCTTAATAGTTAGTCCTTCTTAACTATTATCCAAAAGGGTGCTCATGCAAACTTATTCACTTGGGTGCTGAGGCACCGTGCCGTGTCCAATGCGGCAAAAGGGAGAAGCAACATGAAGAAGCCGACGTTTAACACCCTGCTTGTCGGTGGCGGTTTTCTGCTTGGTACGGCTGGCATCAAGCTGCTCGCCAGCGCTCCGGTAAAGAATGCCTGCGTGCAGGGCATTGCGTGCGGCATGCTACCGTCGAGTACATCGTGGCGCACGGCATCGCTTCGTCCATCGAAGGGCGTCGCGCCATCATCGGTTCCGCGCACTTTGACCGATACGGATCTTGCTGCGATCGTGCGCCTGCGCCGTATGAGCCAGGGCCTCGTTGATCGTCTGACGAGCTCCTACTCTAAGGTGATGCTCACCAACTCGGCGCTCTTGGCACTGGGCAGTACCGGCGCGATTGCCTCGCAGGCATCGTCGCTGCTGCACAACGGCTCGACGATCGCCTACAGCCCGAGCAACGCGAAGGCTTACCTGCGTTAGCAGACGTGTTTGCCCACGTTATCTGGCCTGCGCCCAGACGGCATCGGTGTCGTCCGGGCGCAGGCCTTGTGCATCTGACCCCAATTGATAGCGTCTCTATATAGTGTTGCTATCGAGGATAGCAATTGAAGGGAGCGAGAGCGCCGTGGGTGCTGCTAGCGGCATGGCGCAGGTGAACGTTCGCGTGGATCGCCAGGTCAAGAACCGTGCCGAGGAGGCGCTGCGGATTTCGGGCGGGATACTGTCCGAGCTCATCAAAAAGGTGGTGGCCAAGGTTGCGCAGGGTGGCGGTTCGTGCGAAGAGGTGTTGTCGGCCGTTGAAGACCAACTGCCTAGTGCTGGTGCCACCTCGCCGTTTGTCGCATCATGGGCGGCGGTGGATCGGCTTTACGCGGACCTGGGCATCGATACATCATCTGCGTCTGATGACCGCAGCTGGGACACAATCTATCCCGAAGCCATGGATGAGCATTATCGCCAAAAGGGGATGATCCTGTGAGTGGAGGCCCCCTTAAGATCATGGTGGACGCCAACGTATGGGTCGATTCGTTTTGCGCCGACCATACCGAGTCGCTTGCCGCGCGCGCGTTTATTGGGCAGGCGACGGAGGCGGGGGTATTGCTGTTCTTTCCGGTGCATATCGCCAAGGACGTGCTGTACGTTGTCCAACACGAGCTGAAGCATAGCGTTCTTGCCGGCGGGGGAGCGCTCGACGAGGCATCTGTCCGTGCAATTGGCGATGCGGCGTTGGCGTTTGTTCGGAACATGACCGAAAACGCCACGGCCGTGGGTGCAGATGCATCCGATCTGTGGCTAGCCGACAAATACTTAGCGCTCCATCGCGATTACGAGGACAACTTGGTGCTCGCCGCGTGCAAGCGCGCGCAGATCGATTACTTGGTGACCAACAATCGCAAGCTGTTCGAACATGCCGATCTTGCAGCAAAGACCCCGCGCCAAATGATGCCGATTCTAGCTTTGGCCGAACGTGGTGGCGCGGCTATCGGTTAGCGCGAACTGTTTGCGTGGCCTTCGGAACGTCGGCGCTCAGAAGGCCACGCATCCTTTAATTACAAAAGCGCTGCCTTGATGACGGGAGCTTCGACGAGCTTCTCGGCGGCCTTTTCGTCGGAATCGTTTAGTGCTGCTAGGCTGCGGTAGACCCACTCGTTGACCTGGGTGTTCTTGACGCCTGCGGTCTGCATAAGGGCGCCTACCTCGCGGATTGCTGCGAGCAGATCGGCTTTGGGACCCGCGAGCTCGACCTCGATGCCGTGGTAGGCGGCCACGCCGCGGTTCTCGCTCACGTGGTCGATAAAGCCCGCGACGGTCTCAAACTGCTGGGCGAGAGCTGCATCATCGTCAGCGTCCAGCGCAACAAGGGCGTTCGATACCGTGAGGGCGGGATGTCCACAGGGGACAAAGCCTTCGATGACATCCATGGCTTCGGTAATGGTCGAGCCCAGGCCTGCGAGGGCATTGATGAGTTGCTGCTTGGTATCCATAACGGTCCTTTCGACGGGTCAATTTTGCTTGGCGAAAATATACGTGACGTGTTCAGTGGCAAAAATGCGAAGTATGGTGCACATTAGGGTCTTCACAGCTCGTGCATAGAGCAGCTGTCTGCCTTTAGAACGTGGTAAGATAGCTATTCACGAGCGGGGTTTACCCCGCGTGTTCCTTGAAAAGTCGACGGTTATCGGGTGTTTGCAGGCCCGATACCATCCAGACTTTCCCAACATTCGGGGGCGACTGGTTTCGACACGATAGCTCTGAGAGAGGAAGCAAGCCGAGGTCTCCTCGCCTCGTTAAACAGGGGTACCGTCAAATTGAATTGACAACAACTCTTCTTTTGAGCCTATGGCTCTCGCTGCTTAGTTTATAGCGGCGCGTCAACCCGGTGATTTCCCCGACACCGGCGCGACGTCATGTTAGGGGAATGCTCCCGCGCACGTAATCGGTATGGCGCGGGCTAAGACCGAACCGGTTGGGATGCCGCGAGCGTGTCGCTGCGCGCAAAGCGTCCGAGACTAAACCAGCGACTGAGCTTGGAGATGCCAATCAGGGGGCTTTCGTGGACCGGAGTTCGATTCTCCGCGCCTCCACCAATAGCTACAGGCAGGTAGGTAAACGCACCTACCTGCTTTTTTATTACTTATAGATACCGCGGAGAATCGAACTCTATGCAGGGCGCGGGCGTAAAGAAAACGCGTAAGCGTTTTTAGCCCGCGGGCGAGGACGCCGGCAGGCGGCC
>NZ_JBQHWK010000025.1:0-37510 GCF_052064015.1 Collinsella sp. HCP3S3_D1 | reverse complement strand
CCCCCCCCCATTTTACACCCTTTTGGGGGGCGGGGGTATATCCCCGTGGGGGGAAGAAATTTGGGCCGGGGGTTTTTTACGCACCCCCCACAGGGGGGTTACAAAAAAACCCCCCGTCCCAAATTAGCTGCCCTGTTCCGCTGTAACTCGTGGTGAGGTCGTGGGCCTAAAAAGGTGTGCGTGCGCTTGCCGTTCGTATCTGCTATCATTCCTAGTCTGTGCGCTCATGCGGGCGTGGCGGAATTGGTAGACGCGCCAGATTTAGGTTCTGGTGGGATTCCCGTGAAGGTTCGAGTCCTTTCGCCCGCACCAACGCACCTGCGTCGGCCTCGGCCGTCGCGACACTTTGTTGCATAAAGGTACCAGCACCTCAGATAAGCTGGGCAGTATGAGGAGGAACGTGTTGAACATCACCGCTTCTGACGTCAAGGACGCCAAGCTCACCGCTACGGTCACCATCCCGGCCGCCGACGTCGACGCCGCGATCAAGAAGGCCTACAAGGACACCGCCAAGAAGTACCGCTTCCCGGGCTTCCGTGCCGGCAAGGCTCCCCGTCCGGTCATCGACGCTGCTCTTGGCGCCGAGGCCACCCTCGCTCAGGCCACCAACGATCTGATCGCCGCCAACGAGCCCGCCGTCCTCAACGAGCTGGACATCGTCCCCACCAAGAACGGTGACTACAAGGAGCTCGACCTCGCCAAGGATCACGAGGACTACACCTACACCGTCGAGTTCTCTCTGCGTCCTGCCGCCGAGCTCTCCTCCTACGACGCTGTCGAGATCGAGATGCCTCCCGCGGAGGTCACCGAGTCCGAGATCAACAACCAGGTCGAGATGCTCCTCAACTACCGTGCCACCTTCGAGGACGTCGAGGGTCGCGGCGTCGAGGCCGAGGACTACGTTACCGTCGACCTCAAGGCCGTCGAGAACGCCGACAACTTCGCTGCCGAGGGCCGCATGCTCATCGCCGGTAGCGACAGCAACCCCAAGGAGTTCAACGAGGCTCTGATCGGTGCTAACGTCGACGACGTCAAGACCGTCACCTGGACCGACGAGGTCGAGGAGGGCGAGGAGGCCGAGACCCACACCGTCGAGGTCACCGTCAAGGGCATCAAGGTCCGCAACACCCCCGAGCTCACCGACGAGCTCGTCAAGTCCGACTTTGGCTTCGACAGCATCGACGCTATGCGCGACGCCATCAAGCTCGAGATCGAGCAGGACAAGGCTTCCCGCCTTCCGGCCGAGAAGGAGAACCGTTGCGTCGCCGCTCTCGCCGAGCGTCTGCAGCTCGAGGAGATGGACGCCGACTACGAGCAGTCTGTCTTTGAGGAGCTTGGCCAGAACTTCCTGTCCAACCTCGCTGCCCGCGGCATGACGCTGGACACCTGGCTGCCCGCTTCCGGCCTGACCATGGAGCAGTTCATCGGCGACCTGCACAAGCAGGCCAACGACGTTGCCCGCGAGTCCCTGGCGCTCGACGCCCTCGCCCGTGAGCTCAAGATCGAGGTCACCGAGGACGACGTCAACGCCGAGTTCGAGAAGGCCGGCGTCAAGGACGTCGAGGCTTCCAAGGCCGAGTTCATCGCCGATGGACGCATGCCTGCCGTCCGCGAGTCCATCCGTCGCTCCAAGGCCGTCGACCACCTGGTCGAGAACGCCAAGGTGACCGAGGTCGACGAGACCGCCAAGGACGCCGAGTAATTCTCGCCACCTTTCCCGCGAGCGCATGCAGGCGCCCGTGATGGGGTAAAGTTATAAACCGGTCATTCGGTTGCTTCGTACGGTGCCAGCCAATGCATAGCATGCGGGCACCGTACGTTTATCTAGAACCAATTTGGTCCGCAAGAGAGAAATGGAGATGCGTATGATCGCTAAGTTCGATTCCGCCCTCGTGCCATACGTTATCGAGCAGACGCCGCGCGGCGAGCGCAGCTACGATATCTATTCGCGCCTGCTCAACGACCGCATCATCTTCTTGGGCGAGGAGATCAACTCCGTCAGCGCCAACCTGGTCGTTGCCCAGCTGCTGCATCTTGAGAGCCAGGATGCCGAGAAGGATATCTCGCTCTACATCAATTCGCCCGGTGGCGAGGTCTACTCCGGCCTGGCGATTCTGGACACCATGAACTTTATCAAGCCGCAGGTCTCCACCATTTGCGTCGGTATGGCTGCGTCTATGGCCGCCGTGCTGCTTTCGGCCGGCGCCAAGGGCAAGCGCTTCTGCCTGCCGCACTCCAAGGTCATGATTCACCAGCCCAGTGGCGGTGCCCAGGGTCAGCAGACCGAGATCGAGATCGTGGCCGAGGAGATCAAGAAGACCCGTCGCGAGCTCAACCAGATCCTGTCCGACGCCTCGGGCCAGCCGATCGAGAAGGTCCAGGCCGATACCGAGCGCGACAACTACCTGACCGCTGCCGAGGCCCTTGACTACGGCCTGATCGACCGTATCGTTACCTCGCGCGATCTTGCCGCGAAGGACGCCTAGAATGGCCGGTAACATGCAGGACAACTTTGACGAGAACGGCAACCCCATCCGCTGCTCCTTCTGCGGAAAAGAGCAGGGTCAGGTGCGCCGCCTTGTAAAGGGCCCTACCAACATCTTTATCTGCGACGAGTGCGTTGCCGCCTGCTCCGAGATCTTGGAGGAGTCGCTGGCTTCGGACTTTATGGATGCCGCCTGCAACGGCAAGCTGCCGGGCTTCCTCAACGACCACGGTCAGGCTGCCGGGCAGCCTGCCATGGACCCCGAGCCCGAGGGCTTTGAGCTCGAGGACGACGTACGTCAGGTCATCACGCACGTGCCGACCCCGCACGAGATCTATGACGAGCTTTCGGCCTATGTCATGGGTCAGGAAGACGCCAAGCGCGCCATGTCGGTTGCCGTGTACAACCACTACCGTCGCGTGATCGAGGGCGGCGCCGCGCTTTCGGCCTTTGACGAGGCCTCGGGTGCGGGTTCGCGGCTCGACGACGATATGGACGAGGTGGAGCTCGCCAAGTCCAACATCTTGCTGCTCGGTCCCACCGGTACCGGTAAGACCTTGCTCGCCCAGACGCTCGCGCGCATCCTCGAGGTGCCGTTTGCCATCGCCGACGCCACCGCACTCACCGAGGCCGGTTACGTGGGCGAGGACGTGGAGAACATCCTGCTCAAGCTCATCAATGCTGCCGATGGCGATATCGAGCGTGCGCAGGTCGGCATCATCTACGTGGACGAGATCGACAAGATCGCCCGCAAGGCCGAGAACCTCTCCATCACCCGCGACGTTTCGGGCGAGGGCGTTCAGCAGGCGCTGCTTAAGATCCTTGAGGGCACGGTGGCAAGCGTTCCGCCCACCGGCGGCCGCAAGCACCCCCAGCAGGAGCTGCTGCAGATCGACACGACCAATATCTTGTTTATCTGCGGCGGTGCCTTTGTGGGTCTGGACAAGATTATCGCCGATCGCGTGGGCAACAAGGGCGTGGGCTTTAACTCCGAGATCGCCGGCCCCACCTCGGTCGACGAGAACGACCTGCTGCGTCAGGTGCTCCCGCAGGACCTCAACGCCTTTGGTATGATTCCCGAGTTTGTGGGACGTACGCCCGTCGTCACCCAGACACAGGCGCTCGACGAGGACGACCTGGTGTCGATCCTGACCGAGCCAAAGAACGCCGTTGTGCGTCAGTACCGCAAGATGTTCCAGCTCGAGGACGTTGAACTTGAGTTTGAGGACGCCGCCCTGCACGAGATTGCCCGCATGGCGCTTGCCCGCAAGACCGGCGCCCGCGGCCTGCGCTCCATCTGCGAGGACGTGCTGCAGCAGACGATGTTCGACCTGCCGAGCGAGGAAGGAGTCGCCAAGGTCATCGTGACCGAAGCCTCCGTAAAGGGCACCGAACAGCCCCAGCGCATCTACGGCTAACCTGCCAAAAAGGGACAGGTTTATTTTGGCAGGTTTTATCAGGGAGAATGACGTTTTCCCATATAAAACCGACCAAAATAAACCTGTCCCTAAATGGTAGGTTTCGCAAATGTGAATTTGAATAGCCTCCGACCACCCGCGGTCGGAGGCTATTTTATATATACGCAATAACCCCAACTACCTGTGTTATTCTGTGTGTTTGTTTAAGCCTCAGCGAAGTCGTATCAGACTGAAGTAATCGATACCTAAGGGGAGGAATACAGACCCTGGTGGGCCTCCATTCCTCCCCGGTGGGACGGGAGAGATATATGGAAGAAATGCCCAAAAACTACGATCCGTCGACCAACGAGCCGGCGATCCTGCAAAAGTGGCTCGACGGCGGCTACTACAAGCGCCGTGAGGGCGTGGGCGACTGCACTGTCACCATTCCGCCTCCCAACGTGACCGGCAAGCTCCACATGGGTCACGCCACCGACGACTCCATCCAGGATGCCATCATCCGCATGGCCCGCATGCGCGGCAGGTCCACCCGCTGGGTGCTCGGTACCGACCACGCCGGTATCGCCACGCAGACCAAGGTCGACAAGAAGCTCAAGAGCGAGGGCATCAGCCGCCTGGAGATCGGCCGCGATAAGTTTGTCGACGCCTGCTGGGATTGGACCCACGAGTACGGCGGCATCATCGTCGAGCAGATCAAGCGTATGGGCTGCTCCGTCGACTTTGATAACGAGCGCTTTACCATGGACGAGGACTACGCCCAGGCCGTGCGCAAGGTGTTCTGCGACTGGTACCACGACGGCCTGATCTACCGCGGCAAGCGCATCGTCAACTGGTGCCCCAACTGCACCACCGCCATCTCGGACGACGAGGCCGAGTACAAGGACGAGAAGGGTCACCTGTGGCACCTGCGCTACCCGCTGACCGAGCCGGTCAACGGCCAGGACTACATCGTCGTCGCCACTACGCGCCCCGAGACCATGCTCGGCGACACGGGCGTGGCCGTCTCCCCGAAGGACCCCGAGAAGGCCGCCTTTGTGGGTAAGACCGTCAAGCTCCCCATCGTCGACCGCGAGATCCCCATCTTTGAGGATTGGCATGTCGACGCCAACTTTGGCTCCGGCTTTGTCAAGGTCACCCCGGCCCACGACCCCAACGACTACGCCATGGGTCAGGCCCACGACTTGCCGCAGATCAACATCTTTGACGAGCATGCGGTGGTCGTCGAGGGCTACGGCGAGTTTACCGGCATGACCCGCGAGGAGTGCCGCGAGGCCGTCATCAAGTGGTTTGAGGAGCACGACCTGCTCGATCACGTCGAGGATCACGATCACTCCGTCATGCACTGCTACCGTTGCGACTCCGCACTGGAGCCGTGGCTGTCCGAGCAGTGGTTTGTGGCCGTCGACAAGCTCAAGGGGCCGGCGCTCGACGCCGTCAACTCCGGCAAGGTGACCTTCCACCCCGCGCGTTGGACGCAGACCTATACCACCTGGATGGAGAACCTCAAGGACTGGTGCATCAGCCGCCAGCTGTGGTGGGGCCACCGTATTCCCGTGTTCTACTGCGAGGACTGCGGCTGGGAGGATGCCCTTACCGAGGACACCGACGTGTGCCCTAAGTGCGGCAGTCATCACGTGCATCAGGACGAGAACGTGCTGGACACCTGGTTCAGCTCGCAGCTGTGGACTTTCGCCACGCAGGGCTGGCCCCAGAAGCCGGAGCTGCTCGAGGGACATCACCCCACCACGGCACTCGTCACCGCGCGCGACATCATCGCGCTGTGGGTCGCCCGCATGGTCATGAGCTCGCTGTACTTCCTGGACGAGGTGCCGTTTAAGGACGTCGTCATCTACCCGACGATTCTTGCCAAGGACGGCAGCCGCATGTCCAAGTCCAAGGGCAACGGCGTTGACCCCATGGACCTCATTGGCATGTACGGTGCCGACGCCATGCGCTTCAACCTGCTGACGCTCTGCACCAACAACCAGGACGTCAAGTTTGACGCGAACATCGACAAGAAGACCAAGAAGCTTATCGACAGCCCGCGCACCGAGCAGGCCAAGTCGTTTGTGACCAAGATTTGGAACGCCAGCCGCTTCCTGCTTATGAACATGGAGGGCTACACGCCCGGCGAGCCTGTCGTAGAGACGCCGGCCGACGCCTGGATGTTCAGCCGTCTGGCCAAGGCCGTCAAGATGGTCACCGAGGGCATCGAGAACTACACCTTTGGCGACATGGCCCGCGGTGTTCAGCAGTTCTTCTGGAACGAGGTCTGCGACTGGTACGTCGAAGTCACCAAGGCGCGCCTGAAGGGCGAGGGCCGTCTGCAGGCGCAGCGAAACCTGATCTTTGTGCTCGATACCTCTATTCGCCTGATGCACCCGCTCATGCCGTTTGTCACCGAGGAGATCTGGGACAACATGCCGGCGAGCGTGCTCGACCTGGACGCCGAGGGCAACGTGGACCGCGCCGAGGCGCTCATGATCGCCAAGTGGCCCGAGCCTGCCGACTATGTCAAGTATGTCGACGAGGACGCCGAGCGCGCGTTTGAGCTGTGTCGCACCGTTGTTTCTGCCGCCCGCGCCACGCGTTCGCGTTATCGCTTGAGCCCCAAGGCCGAGCTCGACGTGGTCGTGCGTGCCGGTGCCGAGGACATCGAGAAGCTCGAGAGCCTGCGCTCGACCATCGAGCCGCTGGCCAATACCGCCTCGCTGGTCATGGGTACCGATGTTGAGAAGCCGGCCGCGAGCATCGCCGTGGTCGATAGCGGCGTCGAGGTCTTTGTGGTGCTCGAGGGCAAGGTCGATCTTTCGGCCGAGAAGGCACGTCTGGAGAAGGAGATTGCCGCGGCCCAGAAGGAGCTCGCCGGCTGCGAGAAGACGCTCGCCAACGAGGGCTTTGTGGCCAAGGCCGCGCCCGCGGTGGTCCAGAAGAAGAGGGACCGTGCAGCTGAGCTCAAGGAGATCCTGGAGGCGCTGACTGCTCAGGTTGCTGACTTCTCGTAGGCGTTACTGGGGGACGCGGTTTGGGGCATTGCTCGCTACTGCGGACACCTATTCCGCCGTTCTAACGAACGGCGGCTGGCTCGACGCTGCAAACGCCTCTGATGGCCAATCTGCCGTTCAACTTCGGGCGCATGGGCATAAGCCCTATGCGCCCTTGTTTCACTGCACCTTGGCTCATCAGAGGCGTTTTCGCTGACTATCCTCAACCTATACTGTTTTATTTTTCTATGAATGGCGGTTCTGAAAATGCCTAAGCGTTCTGGCTTGTATACCGTTCCTTTCTCGTTTGATTTGCTTTCGTTTAGTGAGGCTGTGGGGCTTGCTGCCGATACGGGGCGGATTTCTGGGGATGCTGGTCCTCTGCTCGAGACAGTTGTCGATATGCTCGATGAGCTGGGGCGGCCGGACGAGTACTTTGATTGCATTCAGGTTGCCGGTACCAATGGCAAGACTTCGACCACGCGTTTTTCGGCTGCTATCCTTCGCGGCGAGGGGCTCAAGGCTGCGCTTTATACGTCGCCGCAGCTTGTTCGCTATCCCGAGCGCATGGAGGTCGATGGGCACGTCGTGAGCGATGAGGCGTTTGCCCGTGGCGTTTCTGCTGCTGTTGAGGCGGGGCATCGAGTGAATGCGCGCCGCGTGGTGGCGGGGGAGCGTGCCTATACCATCACGCCGTTTGACCTGCTGACGGCCGCCGCGCTTGTGGTGTTTGCCGAGGCTCGCGTGGATGTCGCCGTGCTCGAGGTCGGCATGGGCGGTCGCTGGGACGCCACGAGCGCGACCGATCCCGTTGCCGTTGCCATCACGGGCATCGGACTCGACCACACACGCATTCTGGGCGATACGCTCGAGGCCATTGCGGGGGAGAAGGCTGCGGTAATTAAGCCCGGACGTCTGGTTGTGCTGGGTGAGGGCACGCATGAGCCGAGCGTTCAGCGCGTTATGGACAACCGTTGTCGCGAGTGTGGTGTGGTGCCGATGGTGGTGAGCCACGCCACGACCAAGGTGCCGGCGCATGTGGGCGATACGGTTGAGTTTAGCTGCACCACGCCGCGTGCGATTTATACGTCGAGCATGGTTAAGCCGGCGTATCAGCCGCAGAATGCCGCGTGCGCGATTATGCTCTGCGAGGGGTATCTGGGTCGCGAGCTCGACCACGAGGCGCTTGATGCTTCGCTTATGGGCTGCCCCACGCCGGGCCGTTTTGATGTGTTGGGAACCGACCCGCTCAAGCTGATCGACGCCTGCCATAACCCCCAGAGCTGCGAGAACTTTGTGAGCGCCTTGGACGAGATCGATCCGTGCGTAGAGAATCGCCCCACGTTGCTGTGCGCCGCGCTGGCAGACAAGGACGTGGCGGGTATCGTCGACGTGCTGATCCCGGCCTTCCCGCGCGTGGTCGTCACACAGACCGATTCCGATCGCGCCCTGCCGGCGGAGGAGCTTGCTGCCCTGGTGGACTCCGATAAGCTCGCAGGCGTGTACCCCAGCGTGTCCGAGGCCCTCGCAGCCTTTGAGGCCGCAGGCGAGCCCTTCGTAGCAGCAGGTACCATCACCCTGGCCGGCGAAGTTGCTGGTCTGCTCCGCTAGATCCCTTCCGCAGGGTAGCTAGTTTGCCTGCTCGCCACGAAATGGGCCTATCTACTACGTTTGACCGGCTACCCTCAACCATGCCGAGAATCGCAAAATCAAAACCGCAGGTAGAAGGCTTGCCAATTTTCAAAAAATACCCGCATGGTCGCCCCATGCGGGTTAAACGTAGTAGATAGGCCCATTTCGTGGCGGCATTCATGTGATGCGGCAAAGGGGCTGTCCCTTTGCCGCATTGCCTAGTCTAGGCGGACCGGATCGTGGGGGTAGGCGTTGAGAATCTCGACGCCGCTCTCGGTGACCAGGGCAAGGTCCTCGATGCGGACGCCGGTGCGGTCGGGGAGGTAGATGCCCGGCTCGATGGAAAACGTCATGCCCGGCTCCACGACCTGCTCGTTGACGAGCGAGACGTCACCCGGCTCGTGGTCTTGCAGGCCGATCGAGTGTCCCAGACGGTGCGTAAAGTACTTGCCATAACCCGCGTCCTCAATCACGTCGCGCGCGGCACGGTCCAGGTCGCACATGCGCACGCCCGGGGCGATGAGCGCCTCGGCGGCCTCGTTGGCGCGGCGCACGATGTCGTAGATGCGTGCCGTCTCCTCGTCCGGCTCGCCCCAAAAGAACGTGCGCGTCATGTCCGAGCAATAGTTGCGGCGACGTCCGCCAATATCGAACAGCACCACGTCGCCACGCTTGAGTACCGTATCGTCTGGCTCGTGGTGTGGGTCGCCGGCGTTGGCGCCAAAGCTCACGATGGGCGGAAAGCTAAAGCCCTCGCAATCGTGCTTGCGATACAGGCCAAGCATCTGGTCGGCGATCTCGCGCTCTGTCACGCCTTCGTGGACGAGCTCGATCGCGTCGGCCATCACGGCGTCGTTAGCGGCCGAGGACACGCGCATAAGCTCCTGCTCGGCGGCGTCTTTGTAGGTTCGCGCGGCGGTCACGGCAAAATCGCCTAGGAAGAATTCGCTCGCGGCATGGCGCTCCATGAGGGGCATCAAGAAGCCGGAGCGCATGACGGTGTCGATGCCGAGCGGTTTGGTCGGATCAACCTCGCGAGCGATGGCGTCGGCCACGACGTCGGTATCGGTGTGGTACGCGACGCGGGCATTGTCATACTCGGGCAGCTGATGCAGCGCGTTGACCAAGATCACGGGCTCGCTACCGCGTGCGAGCAGTACGCCGCAAAAACGCTCGAACATATCGGCATAAAAGCCGGTCAGGTAATAAATCGACCACGGGTCGTTTACGAGCAGCTGCGCGCCGGGGTGCTGAGCCTCGAGCGCATCGAGCACGCGTGCCACGCGCTGGTCATCGACATGTGCCATACATCGTCCTTTCGTTAGGTTGCCACCATGGTATCCCCAATGCCAGGGCAGTCAATTTGGGACGGGGCTATTTTAGCTGCGTCAAATATGCGAGCTGATAGGTAAAAGTAGTCAATATGGTCCCGTCCCAAATGGGCTGGTTTCAAAACTATGGCGGATTACGGGGCTGGACCTGTATTACTTGACCATGGGAAAAATAGCGAAATTAAAACCGCAGGTAGAAGGCTTATCAAAAATCGAAAATTGCCAGTATGGGTGGGGGTCTCCGAATCAGCCCCGTAATCCGGCATAGTTTTGAAATGGCACTAAAGTAGGCACAAGCTAAATACCGATCCCAAGGCAAGTTGCGGTGGAATAGCTCCTTGATGCCGGGGTTTTGGCGGAAATTGGGAACTATTTCGCCGCAATTTAGGGGGCGGGGCGGATGCGGGGTAGCTAAAAGAGCACCGTCCCAAACGGGCTGCTTAGGCCGGGTCGATGTCCATGCTGGCGATGAGGTCGGTACCGGTGTCTAGGAGGTTGGGGAGGACTACATCGCCCATGCGGATGGGGACTTTGACCACTAGGCCGCGGATGAGGTCCATGGTCTGGGCATGGAGCTCGAGCGGGATGGCTTCGGCCGTGCGGACGGGCAGCAGCGCCTCGTCGCCGCCTGATACCGCCACGGTGGTAGTGAGGACGCGCATGGGGCAGGTGAGCTCCTGATGCGCGAACTTATCGCCGCGCGGGCAGCTGTTGCCGGTCACGGCGCGCACCGTCGCCACGCGGTCGTCGGCCCCGCGCTCCACTTCCACCGTAAGGAGGCACTCGGATGGGCAGGTGGTGCAGTTGAACTGTAGCGTCTCGATCGCATTTGTGCTCATGGCTATGCCTCCTCGACGGGCTCGACGGAAAGGATAATCTCGCTGGCACCCAGGTCGAGCGCTCGCTGTATCACCTTTGCCGGCAGCGGGAAGCTTTCCATAACGCTCGGTTTAAACGCGCGGACCTTGCCCGTAAGCAGTTCCTCGTCGCCCGCCAGAATGCGCACGCGGGCGGCATCGACCGGCCGGCGCACGCGGAAGTTGAGCCTGGTGAGTGCCACGGCCGTAATGCGTCCCGGCAGCGCGTAGCCGGCAATGTCGGCAGGGGAGACCGTGAGCTGGCAGCCAGCGCCCGTCTCGACATCCGCGCCGGTCCCCAGCGCGTACGTCGCCGCGGCTGCGCCGGCACGCTCGGACTCGGTCGTCACGTTGTCGGCCAGGTCGTGCACGTGCAGCACGTTGCCGCAGGCAAAGATGCCCGGCACGCCCGTCTGCAGGCTCTGGTCCACCACGGCGCCGCGCGTGCGCGGGTCAAGCTCAACACCCGCGCCTACCGAAAGCTCGTTCTCGGGAATCAAACCTACCGAAAGCAGCAGCGTGTCGCACGGAACGATGCGCTCGGTCCCCGGAATGGGCGCCAGATTTTCGTCGACCTGGCTCACCTCGACGGCCTCCACGCGGTCGTGCCCAATCACGCGTGTGACGGTGGTGGACAGGTGCAGCGGAATGCCAAAATCGTCCAGGCAATTCTTTACATTGCGGCGCAGGCCGTTGGCGTATGGCATAAGCTCGTACACGCCCTCGACCGAAATCCCCTCGAGCGTGCAGCGACGCGCCATGATGAGCCCAATGTCGCCCGAGCCTAAAATGACGGCGCGCGAGCCGGGCTTGAGGTTGTCGATGTTGATGTATCGCTGCGCCAGGCCGGCGGTAAACACGCCGGCGGGGCGGCTGCCGGGAATCTTGATCTCGCTGCGCGTGCGCTCGCGACACCCCATGGCAAGGACGACGGCGCGCCCGGTGAGCTGCAACATGCCGGCGGGGCTCATGAGCGTGACGGTGTGTGCCGAGACTTCGCTCGCCGCGCCACTTGCGCCCGCGCCTGCGACTTTGTCCTCGCTTGAGTCGATCCCAATCACCATACTGTCCAGGAACAGTGCGATATCGGTTTCGCGCACCTGGTCGATAAAGCGCTGTGCGTACTCGGGACCGGTCAGTTCCTGCTTAAAGTGTGAGAGGCCAAAGCCCGGGTGGATGCACTGGCGCAGGATGCCGCCCAGGTGCTGCTCGCGCTCCACGATGGCCACGCGCGCTCCGGCCTTGTGTGCGGCAAGTGAGGCCGCCATGCCGGCAGGTCCGCCGCCGATAACGACTACGTCGAACGCCTGCGTCTGCACGGCGCCGGCAGCAATTGATGCCCTGTCGGCATCTGCGCAAGTGCACTCGACGCCCGATACCGCACCCATATCGATACTCGTCGCCATCCTAGCGCACCCCCTTCAAAGGTCCCTCAACGAGCCACGAGCCAGTGTCCTCCAGCAGCACCTCGCTGGGATCGCAGCCCAGCTCGCGGGCCAGAATCCGCACCACGCGGCTCTGGCAAAAGCCGCTCTGGCACCGACCCATGCCGGCACGGCAGCGGCGTTTGACGCCCTCGACCGAGACCGCACCCGGGCGGCGTCGAATCGCGGCCACGATTTCGGCCTCGGGCACCGTCTCGCAGCGGCAGACAATCTGCCCCCACGCGGGGTCGGACTCAATGAGCTCCTCCTTGCGCGCAAGCGGCGCGCGGTCAAAGTCGTCCGGCGCACGGCGAATCGGATCCCAATCGGCCCGCTCGCGCAAAGCAACGCCCGCCTCGCGTAGCACCTGCTCCATTCGCTCGGCAATGGCCGGAGCGCTCGCTACGCCCGGCGACTGAATGCCCGCCGCCTGGAACAGCCCCGGCACCACGGCGGACTGTCCAATAAAAAAGTCGTTCGTTCCCTTAATGACCGGACGCCCGCCGGCAAACGCTCGCACCACGCGGCGCGTGTCCAGATCGGGCACCAGCTTGCGTGCGCCGCTCAGCAGCGCGTTTACGTCGCTCGCATAGGTCTGCGTGTCGCCCGCCTCGCGCACAGCGGCCGTCGCGGTGATCACCGTGTTGCCGTGGACGGTGCCCGTAACGATGACGCCCTTGGAAACCGGCGTGGGAACGGGGTAGAGCGGCATGAGCGCGCGCGGCTCCTTGTCCAGCACCACAATGTTACCCTGGCGCCAGACCATCTGGAACTCCTCGGCGCCCGCCATATGCGAGATGTCTGCGGCGCCGTTGCCCGCCGCGTTAATCAAATAGCGGCAGCGCACATCACCGGCCGGTGTTACCAGCGTAAATCGAGCGGTCCCGTCACCGCTCCTGTCGCCAGCACCGGGAGCTACCTCGATCGTCTCCACCGGTGCGGAGCGCACAAACGTCACGCCGTTGGCTACGGCGTTCTCCATCGCGGCGATGGCGACCTCAAACGGATCGACATAGCCGGTCGAGGGACACCACAGCGCGCACGTGGCCTGGGCGCTGGCGCGCGGCTCCAGCTCGTGGATGCGCTCGGCCCCGATGATCGCCAACTCGGGTACGCCGTTTGCCAGCCCGTTGCTTTGCAGCTGCTCCAGCAGCGCGCGGTCTTGGTCGCTAAAGCCCAGCACCATGGACCCGGTGCGGCAAAACAAAAAGCCCAGCTCCTGGGCCCACGTGCCATATAGCTCGCAGCCGCGGGCGTTGACCTGGGCCTTAACCGTGCCCGGCGCCGGATCGTAGCCGGCGTGCACCAGGCCGCCGTTGGCCTTCGACGCGCCCAGGGCAATGTCGTTGGCCGCCTCGACCACGCAGATGGACAGGTCATAGCGTGCGAGCTGCCGTGCGATGGCGCATCCGGTGATGCCCGCGCCCACAATCGCGATATCAAACGTTTCGGTCACAGTGCCTCCAAGACGAGTTGACAGGCTGTCAATAAGGCTATCCTACGGTGTGCGCATCCCCCGCGCAGCGGCAATGCGGCGAACAGCACCGCTGCATCCGCCAACGGCAGGTGAGGGGAGACTCAGGTCAATCGGTGACCTCGTCTGGCACCTCTGTTGTCAAAGGTTCGTCTCGTTCTGTAACGGTAAGCAGAAGAGGTGGGTTCCAGATGTTACAGATCGAGACGTTTGCCAGGCGGGCCCTCTGTTTGTCTTGATTTGTAACAGTAAGAGTAGAAAATCGGTCCTATGTGTTACAGATTTCCTATGTGTTACAGATTGAGATTTAAAGTCAGGGAGAGGTCATCTGTCTCGATCTGTAACATCTCGGTACCGTTTTGGGGTCTAGATGTTACAGATTTAGATGAACCCATCAGTCGGTTTCGAATGTCTAAATCTGTAACAGTTAGACCTGTTTTTGCCGAGTTGTTGTTACAGATTGAGATATTGAGATTGGACATTTTCCTTTGTCTTGATCTGTAACAGATAGAAGGGGTTCTGGCCCCTAGTTGTTACAGATTGAGATATTTAACGGAGGGCTCACCGTTCATCTTGATCTGTAACAGTAGGGACTGATTCTGGAGCCAAGATGTTACAGATTGAGATTTAAGTCTGGGAGAGAACGGTTTGTCTAATTCTGTAACATCTGGACCAGGATTCCGCTCTCACCTGTTACAGATTGAGATGTTTCTATCCGCCCATGCCTGCGACCTGCCAAATCGTTAACCCCCGTGTTACACTAACTCGAGTTGTAACTACCCCGAAAGGTATCCGTAATGTCCAAGTACATCTCTGAGCTCATGTCGCCGCAGCTTATGGGCGTCATCTATGCTTTTGTTGGCTTTATCATCGCCCTGTACGTGCTGTCGGTCGTCTATGTGTTTATTGACGCCCGCCGCCGCGGCGCCAGTGCCTACGTGGCCTGGGGCATCATTGCCCTCATCCCGTTTGTAGGCCTCATCGCCTACCTGGTCCTGCGCCCGCACTCCTATGCGACCGACCGCGAGGAGCAGGAGCTGGACATGGCCCTGCGCGAGCGCCAGCTTGCCCAGTACGGCACCTGCCCGCAGTGCGGTGCGCCCATCGAGAAGGACTTTGTGGTCTGCCCGGTGTGCGACACCCAGGTTCGCAACGTGTGCCCCAGCTGCCATCGCCCGCTCGACGCACACTGGAAGGTCTGCCCCTACTGCCGAACTCGCATTCAGTAGCGCATCCATCGCCGGGCCGGCCGCAAGCCACGGGCCCCGCGCGCCACGCGAACGCCGCGCGCCCTGCACCCGCCCCACGCGATGAAGCATGCGTAGAAATTCGCCCGCCGTGCCATTCAGGTGCGGCGGGCGCTTGTATACCTAGGTAACCTGCCTATAATGATGCAAGTCAAAACGCACGCGCCGGCAAGCGCAATGCACACCGCACGGCGCCAAGCAGCACTTGCACCAGGCATCCGAGAGGAGAAAACATACCCATGAAGGCACTCTATAATGACGGTTCGGTGGCCGAGCTCCCGCAGGACGAGGTCACGCACGTCATCCGCCACTCCGCCGCGCATATCATGGCGCAGGCCATCAAGCGCCTGTACCCCCAGGCCGATTTTGCCTACGGCCCCGCGACCGACAACGGCTTTTACTACGACGTCGACCTGCCCGAGGGCGTCAAGATCAGCGAGGACGATTTCCCCGCGATCGAGGCCGAGATGAAAAAGATCTGCAAGGAGAACCTCAAGTTCACCGTGTACGAGAAGTCCCGCGCCGAGGCCATCGCCCTTATGGAGGAGCGCGGCGAGAAGTACAAGGTCGAGCACATCGGCGATCTGGACGACGACGCCCGCATCACCTTCTACCAGCAGGGCGACTACATCGACATGTGCGTCGGCCCCCACATCTGCTACACCAAGGCCCTCAAGGCCTTTAAGCTCACCGGCGTCTCGGGCGCCTACTGGAAGGGCGACAAGGACAACAAGATGCTCACCCGCATCAACGGCGTCGCCTTTGCCACCAAGGAAGAGCTCGACGAGCATATGCACATGCTGGAGGAGGCCAAGAAGCGCGACCACCGCAAGATTGGCCGCGAGATGGACCTCTTTATGATGCGCGACGAGGCCCCCGGCTTCCCGTTCTTCCTGCCCAACGGCATGATCCTTAAGAACACGCTGCTGGACTACTGGCGCGAGATCCACCACAAGGCCGGCTACGTGGAGATCTCTACGCCGCTCATCATGAACAAGCAGCTGTGGAAGACCTCGGGCCATTGGGACCACTACAAGGACAACATGTACTCCACCGTCATCGACGACGAAGAGTACTGCATTAAGCCCATGAACTGCCCGGGCGGCGTGCTGGTGTACGCCTCCAAGCCGCACTCCTACCGCGAGCTGCCCATCCGCGCCGGCGAGATTGGCTTGGTGCACCGCCACGAGCT
The DNA here is from genome assembly GCF_052064015.1 of Collinsella sp. HCP3S3_D1. Taxonomy (NCBI): domain Bacteria; kingdom Bacillati; phylum Actinomycetota; class Coriobacteriia; order Coriobacteriales; family Coriobacteriaceae; genus Collinsella; species Collinsella sp. HCP3S3_D1. The sequence goes on along the minus strand of NZ_JBQHWK010000025.1, from coordinate 21,466 downwards.
GCGCGGCGCCCTGCACGGCCTGTTCCGCGTGCGCTGCTTTAACCAGGACGACGCCCACCTGTTTGTGCGCCCCGACCAGCTGACCGACGAGATTGTGGGCGTGGTCAACCTTATCGACTCCGTGTACCAGAAGTTTGGTTTTAAGTACCACGTTGAGCTTTCCACCCGCCCCGAGGACTCCATGGGTTCTGACGAGGACTGGGCTCGCGCCGAGGAGGGCCTGCGCACCGCTCTGGAGAAGCTGGGCATGGACTACGAGGTCAACGAGGGCGACGGCGCCTTCTACGGCCCCAAGATCGACTTCCACCTGGAGGACTCGCTCGGCCGTACCTGGCAGTGCGGTACCGTTCAGCTCGACTTCCAGATGCCGCTCAACTTTGACCTGGAGTACGTGGACGCCGACGGCACCAAGAAGCGCCCCATTATGCTGCATCGCGTGTGCTTTGGCTCCATCGAGCGCTTCATCGGTATTCTGATCGAGCATTTTGCGGGCAAGTTCCCCACTTGGCTGGCCCCCGTGCAGGTCAAGGCGCTTCCCGTCTCGGAGAAGAGCCGCGACTATGCCCACGAGGTGTGCGCCAAGCTGGAGGAGGCCGGCATCCGCGTGGTCTGCGACGATCGCGACGAGAAGATCGGCTACAAGATCCGCGAGGCCCGCAGCATCGACCGCGTGCCCTATATGCTCATCCTGGGCGAGAAGGAGGTCGAGGCCGGCAACATCTCCGTCCGCGATCGTTCCAACGAGACCGTTCAGATGAGCGTCGATGAGTTTGTGGCCAAGGTGACCGAGGAGATTAAGACTCGCGCCTAAGGCGAACAAAACAACAATACGTATAAGGCGACCGTCCACAAAGGGCGGTCGCCTTTTTTAATGCCCAAACGAAAAAAGCCGCTGGATGAGCGGTTTTTTGCACAAAAAGGTACAGGTTTTCGTATCTTTCGACACAGGTCATTATACGAGTTAATTCAGGCCGTTTTCCCAGATTACGCAAATTGCTGCGCAAGCAGACACATCTCCATACCCCTCTACAAAAACCTGTACTTTTGCGACTGCGCCTAGCTGCGAGCGAGAAGCCTGTTCTAAACGCCCCTGCATTTGCGTGCATCGCAAAGCCAAAAAGAGGGGGCGAGAACATGGGACAGACGGCACGGCGCCAAGAGCAGCTGCCGGGCGCATTTAACGGCGCCACCACCAATAGCCAGCACGGCCGCGTCCGCTGGTATCTGGTCCACACCCCCCATGGAAAAGAGCGCGAGACCTGCGAAAAGGTTCGCCGCATTATCCCGCACAACCTTATGCAGGACGCTTTTGTGATGCAAAAGGAGTTCTGGTTTAAGCGGGACGGCGCCTGGTCGCTCCAAACCAAACCCATGTATAAGGAATATTTCTTCGTCGCCACGCACGATGCCGCCATGCTCGACAAGGCTTTGGCCCAGTTGAGCTTTGGCTGTCGCATTGCCGGCAGCAGGGAGCGGGCTTATGCGGCCATGCCGGACGATGCACAGGACTGGTACCGCAGCGTGCTCGACGACGACGGCGTGGTGCGCAACAGCGTAGCCCGCATAGAAGACGGCGTGCTGCATATAGAGCAAGGGCCCTTGGTGGGGCAAGAGGCCCGTGTAAAGAAGATCGACCGTCATAAGCGCTGGTGCCTGGTAGACGTGGGCGAGGGTGACTCCACTTTTAGGGAGCTACTTGCGCTGGACGTTCCCAGCAAAACGTAGGGGAGACGTTGCACCGGCTGTTCGTTCGCAATTTTTGAATTTACTGATTGGGGGATCCCTGGGGGCAGGGACGTACGTTTGACTGTGGCTGCTAAGGAAATGACAGAGAGCAATGCGCCCGTGGGGGCGGCGTTGATTGCTCAGGCCATGGACCGGCGCGAGGGCGTCGGCCGCTACAAGGCTATGCAATCCATCGTGGACTGGGATCGTTCGCGCCTGGCCTATCGTGCCGTGAAGCGCACGTTCGACATCGTGTTTAGCGGTGCTGTGCTTGCGATCATCGCAGTTCCCAGCCTGGTCCTCGCCGCGGCCATCCGCCTGGAGAGCGAGGGCAACCCATTCTACAGCCAGATCCGCGTGGGCCAGACCCGTCCCGACGGCAGCCTGACCACCTTTCGCATGTGGAAGTTCCGATCCATGTACAAGGACGCCGACGAGCGCCTCGCCGAGTTAAAGGGGCAGAACGAGATAGCCGGCGCCATGTTCAAGATGAAGGAGGACCCCCGCGTCACCAAGATCGGTAGGTTCATCCGCAAGCACTCCATCGACGAGTTCCCGCAGTTCCTGAACGTGTTCCTGGGCCAGATGTCCGTGGTGGGCCCGCGCCCGCCGCTGCCGAACGAAGTCGCGGAGTACACCGAGTACGACCTGCAGCGCCTGGCTGTGAAGCCCGGCATCACCGGCTGGTGGCAGGTGACCGACCGCAACGACACGGATTTCGACGGCATGGTTCGTCGCGATCTTGAATATATCGCCAAAAGGGGCTTGTTATTCGATTTGAAAATAGTCGTCCTGACTGTCTTTGAGGTGTTCTCGGGGGAGGGCGCCTCATGATCGATTTTGTCGAACCGCACTTTGATTACTTACAAATTCGTGCTGCTTTCCATTTGATGGGAAGGTGTTAGGCACATGTCAATTTCTCTCGTGATTCCAACTCTTGATGCTCAGACTGAAATCGGTGAGTTGTTGAAGAGGCTGCTTTCGCAAACCTGTTGTCCTGACGAAATAATTGTTGTCGATTCCGCGTCATCTGATTCCACTGTGGAAATCGCTTCGAGTTTCGATGGTGTTCGGGTTATCGAGATCGATCGTTCCGATTTCAATCACGGACTTACTCGTGACATGGCGTTTAAAGAGTCAACTGGGGACATAGTTTGCTTTATGACTCAAGATGCTATTCCGGCTGACAATCGATATATCGAGAACCTTGTTAATCCACTGCTTGCTGATAATCGCGTAGCTATTTCATCGGGTCGCCAGTTGCCAAAAAAGGACGCTCGGAAATTTGAGCGTTTGGTCAGGGAATTTAACTACGGTCCTAGATCAAACGTCCGATCTAAAGACGATGTATCTGTAATGGGAATCAAGGCTTATTTTGCGACGGATGTCTGCTCTGCATACCGAAGGAGCTCTTATTTCGAGCTTGGAGGTTTCGGTAGAACTGATATGAGCGAGGACATGCTTATGGCCGCAAAAGCTGTAGGCGCAGGTTATTTGGTTGCGTATGCTGCCGATGCTCGTGTGTACCACTCGCATAACCTCACTCCGGTTGAACAATTCCGCCGCAATTTTGCCATCGGTCACTTTCTCGAAATCAATCGTGAGCTTATAGCTTGTCCATCTGAGATTGGAGAGGGAGGGCGTCTAGTAAAACGGGTCGCTAAACAACTGATTGAGGATCGTTCGTTTATTGAGCTCGGGGCATTTGGCATTGATTGCTTTGCTCGATTTATTGGAAATCGCTCTGGCCGCAGGGCCGCAAGAAAAGAAAGGCTATAGCTAATGAAAGGCATCATCCTCGCCGGCGGGTCCGGCACCCGCCTGTACCCGCTCACGCTCGTGACCTCCAAGCAGCTGCTGCCGGTCTACGACAAGCCCATGATCTACTACCCGCTGTCCACCCTCATGCTGGCGGGCATCCGGGACATCCTTGTCATCTCCACGCCGACCGACCTGCCCAACTTCGAGCGCCTGCTCGGGGACGGCTCGCGCTACGGCGTGAGGCTCTCCTACGCCGAGCAGCCGAGCCCGGACGGCCTGGCGCAGGCCTTCACCATCGGCGAGGAGTTCATCGCCGGCGAGCCGTGCGCGCTCGTGCTCGGCGACAACATCTTCTACGGCAACGGCCTGTCGCGCCACCTGACGCGCGCCGTCCAGAACGCCGAGTCGGGCCGCGCCACGGTCTTCGGCTACCACGTGGACGACCCCGAGCGCTTCGGCGTCGTGGAGTTCGACGGCGAGGGCAGGGCCGTCTCCATCGAGGAGAAGCCCGAGCGCCCCAAGAGCTCCTACGCCGTCACCGGCCTGTACTTCTACCCGGGCGACGTGGCCGCCAAGGCGCATGGGGTCAAGCCGTCCGCGCGCGGCGAGCTGGAGATCACCGACCTCAACCGGATGTACCTGGAGGAGGGGACGCTCTCCGTCGTCACCCTCGGCCGCGGCTACGCGTGGCTCGACACCGGCACCATGGAGAGCCTGCACGAGGCCGCGGAGTTCGTCCGCGCCGTGGAGCACTCCCAGGACCTGCCGGTCTCGGTCCCCGAGGAGATCGCCTGGGAGAACGGCTGGATCTCCACCGAGGGGCTCAAGCAGACCGCCGAGGCCTACGGCAAGTCGGTCTACGGCCGGCACCTGAAGAAGGTCGCCGCCGGCGAGATCGTCAACAGCCCGCGCGAGTACTAATCCGATCCAATGGGAGATAGAAACATGTCTGAAGAGCTCTTCGAGCCCAGGAACATCATCGTCACGGGCGGCTGCGGTTTCATCGGCAGCAACTTCGTCCACTACGTGGTGAAGAACCACCCCGGGGTGCACGTCACCGTCCTGGACAAGCTGACCTACGCCGGCAACCCCGAGAACATCGCGGGGCTGCCCTCCGACCGCGTGGAGCTCGTCGTGGGCGACATCTGCGACGCGGAGCTGCTGGACCGCATCGTCCCGGGCCACGACGCGATCGTGCACTACGCGGCCGAGAGCCACAACGACAACTCCATCGCCGACCCGGAGCCGTTCCTGCGCACCAACGTCGAGGGCACCTTCCGCCTGCTGGAGGCCGTCCGCAAGTACGGCGTCCGCTACCACCACGTCTCCACCGACGAGGTCTACGGCGACCTGGCGCTCGACGACCCGGCGAAGTTCACCGAGGAGACGCCCTACCACCCGTCCTCGCCGTACAGCTCGACCAAGGCGAGCTCCGACATGCTCGTGCGCGCCTGGACCCGCACCTACGGCCTTCGCACCACGATCTCCAACTGCTCCAACAACTACGGCCCCTACCAGCACGTGGAGAAGTTCATCCCCAGGCAGATCACCAACATCATCGACGGCGTGCGCCCCAAGCTCTACGGTAAGGGCGAGAACGTCCGCGACTGGATCCACACCGAGGACCACTCCTCGGCCGTCTGGGACATCCTCACCAAGGGCCGGATGGGGGAGACCTACCTCATCGGCGCCGACGGCGAGAGGGACAACATCACGGTCCTGCGCATGATCCTCACGGCCATGGGCCGCGACCCCGAGGACTTCGACTGGGTCGCCGACCGCCCCGGCCACGACCGCCGCTACGCCATCGACAGCACGAAGCTCCAGCGCGAGCTCGGCTGGAGGCCGGCCCACACCGATTTCGCCGAGGGGCTCAAGCAGACGATCGACTGGTACGTCGCCAACGAGTCCTGGTGGCGCCCGGCCAAGGAGGCCACCGAGGCCCGCTACCGCGCACAGGGCCAGTAGGAGGGGAGAGACCAACATGGCAGACATCGCATTCGAGAAGGACCTCTCCGTCGCGGAGACCGGCATCGGGGGCCTCAAGGTCGTCGACCTCGCCGTCCACGGCGACTCGCGCGGCTGGTTCAAGGAGAACTGGCAGCGCGCCAAGATGACCGCTCTGGGCATCCCCGACCTCAAGGTCGTCCAGAACAACATCTCCTACAACGACAGCCGCGGCGTCACCCGCGGCATCCACGCGGAGCCCTGGGACAAGTTCATCTCCGTGGCCCGAGGCTCGGTCTTCGGCGCATGGGTCGACCTACGCGAGGGCAGCGAGACCTTCGGCAAGGTGTTCACCTGCACGCTCGACCCGTCCAAGGCCATCTACGTCCCGCGCGGCGTGGGCAACTCCTTCCAGGCGCTGGAGGACGGCACCGCCTACACCTACCTGGTGGACGCGCACTGGTCGCTGGAGCTCAAGAGGACCTACACCTTCGTGAACCTCGCCGACCCGGAGCTCGCCATCGGGTGGCCGATCCCGCTCGATGAGGCCACCGTCTCCGAGGCCGACCTCAACCACCCGATGCTCGCCGACGTCGTCCCCATGGCGCCCAAGCGCACCCTCGTCACCGGCTGCAACGGCCAGCTGGGCCATGCGGTCCGCAGACTCGCCGAGGAGCGCGGCGTCGCGAAGGACTTCGACTTCTGCGACATCGACACCTTCGATATGTCCGACCCGGACGCCTACGCACAGTACGACTGGTCGCTCTACGGCACCGTGATCAACTGCGGCGCCTACACGGCGGTCGACAGGGCCGAGACCCCCGAGGGCCGCGTCGCCGCCTGGAAGGCCAACGCGACGGGGCCGGCGCTGCTCGCCCGCACCTGCGCCGAGCACGGGGTCACCCTCGTCCACGTTTCCTCCGACTACGTCTTCGACGGCACGGCCGAGGTCCATACCGAGGACGAGCCCTTCAGCCCGCTTTCCGTCTACGGCCAGACCAAGGCCGCCGGCGACATCGCCGTGGCCGGGTGCCCGCGCCACTACATCATGCGCTCCAGCTGGGTCATCGGCGAGGGGCACAACTTCGTCAAGACCATGAAGGGCCTGTCCGACCGCGTCGCCGACCCGAAGGACAAGCTCACCCAGGTCACGGTCGTGGACGACCAGCTGGGCCGCCTGACCTTCACGCGCGACATGGCCGAGGCCATCTTCCACGTGCTGGGCTCGCACGCACCCTACGGCACCTATAACTGCACCGGCTCCGGCGCCGTCAAGTCCTGGGCCGACATCGCCCGCGCCGTCTTCGAGGCCGCCAACGGTAACGGCGAGAAGGTCGTGCCGGTATCGACCGCCGACTACTACGCCGGTGCCGCCGGCCCCGTCGCCCCGCGCCCGGTCCACTCCGCGCTCGACCTGTCCAAGCTGGAGGCCGCTGGGTTCCACATGCCCGACTGGGAGCAGGGGCTTGCCGAGTACGTTCAAGAACTCATTGGCGGTGAAGCTCATTGAGATACGTTCAGCTGAACGCATACGGTAATGCTTGGGCCGAGTCGATTATCTTCAAGAAGCACCGCGAGCTCATCGCCAACGGCGACGACTCGTGGGTCTTCTGGGCGCGCACTGACCACGAGCAGGACGACCACATGGTTAAGGTCGCCAGCTACCCGGAGATCTGCCTGGATGTGCTCCAGACGCGCCTCGACGGCCGTGCGGGATTTCACTCCAAGGGCATAACGCGTCGTCTGCTGAGACGTCTTGACGAGATCGACCCGGACGTAGTGCACCTGCACGTGCTGTGCGGCTACTGGATCAACGTCGAGATGCTCTTCGAGTGGCTTGCCTCGCACCGCTGCAAGGTCGTGTGGACTCTGCACGACTGCTGGGCGTTCACGGGCCACTGCATACACTTTACTAAAGTAAAGTGTATGCAGTGGAAGACTCATTGTATATATGACGGTCAGAACTGCCCGCAGAAGAGGGAGTACCCCGAGACCTACGCCGGGGACGAGTCGGTTAGCTGGTGCTTCGAGCAGAAGAAGAGGCTCTTCACCATGCTGCCCGCCGACCGCATGGAGCTCGTCACCCCGTCGCAGTGGCTCGCCGACCTCGTCGCCGAGTCCTTTCTCTCCAAGTACCCCGTGCGCGTCGTCCACAACACAATCAACACCGAGATCTTCAAGCCGACCCCGAGTGACTTCCGCGAGCGCCACGGCCTCACGGGGAAGTTTGTCGTCCTCGGGGCGGCCTCCAAGTGGAGCGAGCGCAAGGGCCTCGACGATTTTGTGCGGCTCGCGGGGGAGCTGGACGACCGGTTTGCCGTCGTCCTCGTTGGGCTCAGCGAAAAGCAGATAAAGGAACTGCCGGAACAGATGACGCGGCTGCCTAAGACCGACTCGCTGCGAGAGCTCGCCGAGGCCTATACGGCGGCCGACCTCTTCCTGACGACGAGCCAGGAGGAGACCTACGGCATGACGGTAGCCGAGGCCGCGGCCTGCGGCACCCCCGTCGCTGTCGTTGATGGCACGGCCTGCATGGAGGCCTCCGAGAACGCAGAGCGCTACTTGATCGCGCCCGATTTGAGCAATCTCGTAACGACCATTTGCGCGGTATATCGGGCGCATCACGATAAGCCGGGCGTTGAGAAGACGTTTTCGGCAAGCGGTTTTGACCACTAGTTTTGACCACTAACTATTTTAAGGTTACTCGAATGAAGGTTATTCCTTTTTACTTGCCACAGTTTCATGAGACGCCGGAAAACAATAAGTGGTGGGGCGATGGCTTCACGGAGTGGGTGAACGTCAAGGCCGCAAAGCCACTTTTTGAAGGTCACAGACAGCCTCGAGTACCCCTTGGCGGCAACTATTATGACCTCACCGACTTGGACACCTTGCGCTGGCAGGCGAAACTCGTCAGGGACTATGGTATCTACGGCCTTTGCTTCTACCACTACTGGTTTGACGGTCACTTGCTTCTGCAGAAGCCCATGGAGCTCCTGCTTGCCAACAAGGACATCGACCTCCGTTACTGCATATCATGGGCAAACGAGGATTGGACCAATGCCTGGGTCTCTTCCAAGAACACTACGCTTATCTCGCAGACCTACGGCGGCGAGGAGCAGTGGGTGGAGCACTACAGGTATCTCGAGCCATTCTTCCTCGACGAGCGCTACATCCGCGAGGACGGTAAGCCGCTCGTTGTCATCTACCGCCCGGAGCTCATCCCCGATTACCGTGGAATGATCGAGTGCTGGCAGAGACTTGCCGAGGAATCTGGGCTGGGTGGCCTCTGCATATGCGTCCAGCACATTAACTACTGCCTCTCTCATGAGGTCGAGACCGATTTGTTCGACCTCCAGATAGAGTACCAGCCTCAGTACGCGCGTTATTTCCTCAGCAAGAACAATGCTGGATGGCTGAGGGAGAAGAAGCGGAAAGTTGACGTCTGGCTTCAGAAGCATTTTCATCGAACTCTCGACATGAGCGTCTTCAGAAGCGAGTCCGGCCCCGCTAGAGCGAGCTATGACGAGATTTGGCGTACAATCAACTCCCAAAGACCGTGGAGCTCTATCAGTGTTCCTTGCGCCATGGTCGACTGGGACAACACTCCCCGACGCGGAAGGCGCGGTTGGGTGGTCGATGGCTCAAGTCCTGAGAAATTCAGGCGCTACTTCCATGACATGCTGATCCGGGCGCGCGAAGTCTACGGCAAGGACTACGTCTTCGTCTTCGCGTGGAACGAATGGGCAGAGGGCGGCTACCTCGAGCCCGACGAGGACAACGGCTACGCATTCCTCGAAGCCATACGGGACTCGTTGATTATAGAGGGCATGCTGCCGGAGGACGGCCTATGATACTCGCGCCGCTCTATATGCTGGCGATGTTTGCGGTCGCCTTCTCGAGAGGCCGATGGGCTGCCCCCTGTGTCGCCTTGCTCTTGTGCTTTTCTACCGCTACCACCGCCGATTATGCCGATTTCCCCTCTTATGTAAACTACTACGCCATTGTCCAGACAGGCGGGACTCCGACAGGGCTTTACGATCTCCCTGCCGGCTGGTTCTTACTGAACAGGACCATTGCCGCGACCGGTCTCTCCGTCCGCGGCTTCGTGTGCGTTGTGCTCGTCCTTTGCGTCTTCCTAACCGCCCGCTTCTATCGTCGCGTAGGCTGCGAGCGGAACCTGCACTGGTGCCTCTTCCTCCTGTTCCCCGCCCTCGTCCAATGCGTGCAGCTGCGATTCTTCCTCGGCTTCTCTATCGTGCTTTTATCATTCGCAGGCATTGTGAACGGAGAGAGGTTCGGCATCCTCCGCTACGTCGTTGGTGTGCTCGTGGCTTCCACGATTCACTCCTCCATGCTCGTGTTCCTTGTGCTCGCGCCGGCTGGGAAGCTCGGTGGCCTTGGGGTGAAAAAGGCCGCTCTCGTCGTTGCCTCTCTCGCTCTCATGGCTTATCTCTGCGTTGGCTATGTCCCGGGCATTGCGGCGAGCCTCCTCAACGATGTCAAGTACGAGCGATACTTCGTCAGCGACATCTCGACCACCACGGGCTCCTGGTTTATGAAGATCCTCTTCATTTGGGCTTCCGCAGTGGTTCTTTCCTATGCAAACGTCCGCGTTCTTGGCGGAGGAATCGGCAAGGCCAAGAGGCAGGTCGCTGTAGGGGACAAACGCGGCACGACCCTTCTAGTCGCCGTGGCACTAACAGGCATCACCCTGCCCTTGCTGCAGTTCGACTCGAACTTCCACAGATTCATCGAGATGGGGTTCATGCTTTCGTACGTTCTCTTCTCCCACCTCTGGCAGTCCGGCGAGGTTCCCTCGTCGCACAAGCTGCTCCTACTCCTCTGTTTTCTCGTGCTCGGCGCTATTGCCGCGTATGTGTACGAGCCTTTCCCCACCGTGATTGAGCCCCTGCTCTCCTACGACGGCTTCCACTCCCTGTTAGGTTGAGGTGATCTATTCTATGAGTACTGATAGCCCGCTTGAGGCCCTCGAGGCGGTGAACTGCGACTATAACGAGCTTCTGAGCTCGCGCGAGTACCGTGCCGGGAAGCGGCTGCTCAAGCTCGAGCGCGCGCTCAGGTCCTTTGACGTCAAGGCCCTGGCGGGTTTTGCCAAATCCCTTTCGGCGCAGGGAAAGGTCAACGGAATGGGCGGTGCCGTGGGCGCCCATGCCGCCCCAGCCGTCGGCGAGCGGGAGGTCGCCTCCGCCAGGAGCTCGAGCGTCACCGTTTACGCCTGCGTCACGAACGGATACGACGTGCCCCACGCCCCCCTCTATGCTCCTTCTGGGCTGAGGCCGGTCCTGTTCGTCGACGAGGCGACATCCCCTTTGGTCCATGACCCCGGTTGGCTGTCGATTCGTCGCGTCGAGCGCGAGCCATCCCTGGTTGCCTCCCGCAATCCCAACCGTTACTGCAAGATGCATCCCGGCGAGTTCTTCGACTCTGATTTCTCCATTTACACCGACGGGAACGTTCAGGTTATCAGTGACCTGGCCGACTGGTGCGCCATCGCTCGTGCATCCGAGACCGGCGTCGCCATGCACGCCCATTCCTCCCGGGAGTGCGCCTACGACGAGGCCAGCGCCTGCATCGCCTCGAAGCGAGGCGACCCCGCCGCAATCCGGCGACAGATGGAGCGGTACGAGTCCGAGGGCTTTCCCCATAACTTCGGAATGCGCGAGGCGACCGTCATAGTGGCCGACCTCCGCAATTCCACCTCCGCCAAGCTCCTCTCCGCCTGGTGGGACGAGTATGTCTCCTCGGGGAGTGGACGAGACCAGCTCGCTCTCCCTTACGTCCTCTGGAAGATGGGCTTCACGGCGGATTCCGTCGCCTGCCTTGGCCCCAATGTCTGGAACAGCCCCAAGCTCCGCATCCATGACTTGGGCTCGCACTCGTTCAAATGAAAGGCGTCTTTTTATGAACAGGTTTCTTTCAAAAGTCACGCTGAAGGCGGCGAGGGTCCTGCGCCTTGATCGCGCGATTCCCGACGAGCCTTACCTGAAGCTAATGTATAAGGTGCAGACCGGCTGCGACTTGGATTTAGACAGCCCTCAGACTTTCAATGAGAAGCTGAACTGGCTGAAGCTGCACGACCGTAACCCCCTCTACACCACGTTGGTGGACAAGTACCGCGTGAAGCAGTGGGTTGCCGATCGCATTGGCGAGCAGTACGTCGTTCCGACCCTTGCCTTCTGGGAATCCGCCGACGAAATAGATATATCAGGCTTGCCCGACCGTTTCGTCCTTAAGACGAATCATGACTCGGGCGGTGTGGCCATCTGTCGTGACAAGAAGTCCTTCGACCTCGAGGCCGCGCGGGCGAAGCTCGATAAAAGCCTTAGGAGGAACTACTTCTGGCAGTGCCGCGAATGGCCCTACAAGGACGTGAAGCCGCTCGTATTTGCTGAGGAGTACCTTGACCCGACCGAAGAAGGCTGCAACCTCGCCGACTATAAGCTCTTCCGATTCAGCGACGTGTCCGAGATCGTCGCTGCAGAGCCGAATGACTATAAGTTTCTCTGTTTCGATGGCGAGCCAAGGCTCATAGAGGTGCACCAGGGCAGGAGCTCTAGGCATACGCAGGACTTCATGTGGCCCGATTGGACGCATGCGGACATCTTGCAGTCCGATATGCCGTGCGCGTTGACCGCTCCCGAAAGACCAAGTCATCTCGATGAGATGCTTCGCCAGAGCGCGGTTCTCTCCGAAGGGTTCCCGCACGTCCGTGTCGATTGGTACGATTTCGGTCCCCGGCCGCTTTTCGGCGAAATGACATTCTACGACGGCGGGGGCTTCGACCCCTTCGACCGCCGTGAAGACGACGAGCTGCTTGGCTCGTGGATTGAGATTGGCAGCGCGCACGAAGAGGGAAAGGCGGAGCTGCGATGAATCCTGCCTTCAAGCTTGACAAGCGGAGAAGCATCGGAGGAAGGGCGCTCGGGGGTCAGGCCCTGAGCGATTGCCGGTTGCCTTATCAAGCGCGGTGCATCATCTGGAAGCCTGCTCCTATGCGGATATGCGGGATGGGTTGTCCCGCGACATTTTCCGAGACGCCTTTCGTGCCCAACCGGGCTGCACTCGCAACTAATAAACTGAATCATGCTGCTTCGGGGGTGCTATTGACTTATGGCCGATAATAAAGCCGGCACAATTGTCGACAAGGCCGCTGGTGCCGTAAAGTGGTCATTCGTCGCCCAGCTTGTTAACAAGCTCGTTTCGCCGCTGACCCAGATCGTCCTGGCCCATATCCTTGCCCCCGAGGCCTTCGGCGTCGTCGCCACCATAACCATGGTGACGACGTTCTCCCAGACACTGGCTGACGCCGGCTTCCAGAAGTACCTCATCCAGCACGAGTTCCGGGATGATGCTGAAAAGGGCCTTTGCTCCAGCGTCGCCTTCTGGTCCAACCTAGCTATAGCTTTGGCCATCTGGGCCGCGGTGGCCTTGTTCAGGGAGCAGATCGCTTCTTTCGCCGGAAGCCCCGGCGCCGGGGGCGCCTTGGCCGTTGCCTGCCTTTCCCTTCCTCTAAACTCCTTCATCTCCGTTCAGACCGCGCTATGCCAGCGTGGCTTCGACTTCCAGCTACTCTTCAAGGTGAAGCTATTCGCGGCGTTCCTTATGGCGGCGGTTGCCATCCCCTCCGCGCTGCTCGGGCTTGACTACTGGTCGCTTATCCTCGGCACTCTTGCCAGCGACACCTGCACGGCCGTTCTCCTTATGATTCTTTACGACTGGCACCCGAGGATGCGATACAGCTTTGCGGCCCTCGCCCGCATGCTCTCCTTCAGCCTCTGGTCGCTTTCTGAGGCCGTTGTCCTATGGGCTATCAGCTGGGCAGGCGTCTTCGTCATCGGGTCTTCGATGTCCGCTTTCTACCTCGGCATATACAAAAACTCGGTCTCTATTACCAATAACTTGCTCTCGGTCGTCGAGTCATCCGTCATGCCGGTCTTTTACTCCGGGATCTCCCGCATGCAGTCCGACGAGGACGAGCTCATATCTTTCTTCTACAGGTCCCAGAGGGCTCTCGCGCTTTTTCTCTTGCCAATCGCATGCGGTGTCATGCTGCTGAGCAACCTCGTGATCATCGTCCTTCTCGGCACCCAATGGCTGGAGGGTGAGACCCTCATCAGCTGGATTGCGATCACCCTGTCCCTCAGGATGCTCTTCTGCTATATGGGCAACCAAACCCTCAGGGCTGTCGGAAAGCCGGGCCTGATAACCCTTATTTGCGTCGTCTACCTCGTGTTCTACGTACCCTTCCTATATTTTTGCGCTGGAATGCCCTTCGAGGTCTTCTCGGTGCTCGTGCCCTGCGGCTACCTGCCGCTCATCGTCATCGAGCTCGTTGTCCTTCGCTCGGCTGTCGGGTTGAGTCCTTTGACTATGTTTCGCGGGCTTGCCCCGATAGCCCTTAACTGCGTCGTGCCCTCTATCGCCGTTGTCCTTCTTCTCCAGCTCTCGGACTCTATTGCCGTACAGATCGTTTGCATCCCGCTTTTCGCGTTCGCTTACCTCATTACCACGATGCTTCTCGGTAGCACAAGGTCGCTGCTTCGTTCGTGCTCAAGGCACCTTGGCGGGCGACGGGTCGCCGAGCGAGTCGGTGCTATGGCGGATGTGTTTGAGCGTCTGGGTCGCCATCTCTCCAGCCATCTTGGGAGGGACTTTGGACGGCGTGATCGATGAACACAAACACAGTTTTTCTGCTTTAGGTATTTAAGGAGCGATTGATATGGCACAACAGAAACATTACGTCGCATTGGTGACGGGAGCCGCCGGCTTCATCGGCGCGTTCCTGAGCAAACGCTTGCTTGCTGATGGCTGGGTGGTCGTCGGCCTGGACAACGTGAACGGCTACTACGACCCGGGCATCAAGGAGGCGCGGCTCGCGATGCTACGGGACGCCGACCATGACGGGCGCTTCACGTTCGTGCGCGGCGACCTCGCGGACACGGCCCTGGTGGAGCGGCTCTTCGCCGAGAACGGCTTCGACGTGGTGGTGAACCTGGCCGCGCAGGCCGGCGTGCGTTACTCGATAGAGAATCCGAAGGCCTATGTGGACAGTAACCTCGTGGGCTTCTTCAACATACTGGAGGCCTGCAGACACCACCCGGTCAAGCATCTCGTGTATGCCTCGTCGTCGAGCGTCTACGGCGGCAACGAGAAGGTGCCTTTCAGCGAGGACGACAACGTGGACTCGCCGGTCTCGCTCTACGCGGCGACCAAGAAGAGCAACGAGCTCATGGCCCACGCCTACAGCAAGCTCTACTCAATCCCCGCGACCGGACTGCGCTTCTTCACGGTCTATGGCCCGATGGGCCGCCCGGACATGGCGTACTTCGGCTTTACCAATAAGCTTCTGCGCGGCGAGACCATCAAGATCTTCAACATGGGCGATTGCAAGCGCGACTTCACCTACGTCGACGACATCGTCGAGGGCGTCACGCGCGTGATGGCGAACCCGCCCGAGGTCAAGCTGGGGGAGGACGGCCTGCCCATGGCCGCGACGCGCATCTACAACATCGGCAACTCCAACCCCGAGAACCTGCTCGACTTCGTGGATACCCTCCAGCGTGTGCTCGTGGAGGAGGGCGTGCTTCCCGCCGATTTCAACTTCGAGGCGCACCGGGAGCTTGTTCCTATGCAGCCGGGCGACGTTCCGGTGACCTACGCGGACACCTCGAAGCTGGAGCGCGACACCGGCTTCAAGCCGAGCACGCCCCTGGAGGACGGCCTGCGAACTTTCGCCAAGTGGTACCGGGAGTATTACGGGCTATGAATAACCTCGACGGCGCATACGCCGGCCTCCAGAAGTTTGCGGACGTCATTGGCAATCTTGGAGCAGCGGCTCCGCCCGCTGCCCGCGTCGAACGAGCCGTGAAGCTCAGGAACTTGGCCGCTGCCGTGGAGAGGGCGTTTACGGCCGAGGACTGGGCGGCCGTGGCCCAATTCGTCACCAAGCCAAGCGTCATCGAGGAGCACCCGAGGCTATACCGCAGTCTGCATTTCGGCGACGACGATTACGGCTGGTGCGTCCAGGACGTGCTGCAGCAGCTCGATGCCGAAAGCCCCGCCAACATCGACGCCATCGGAGCCTACCTCGACGGAGTCACCCGGCAAAACGGCGCCTCCGAGGTCGGCGAGCGCATCCTCGTGGAGGGGGAGTCGGTCAGGTTCCGATGCGACCGGGACCTCACTTTCGTGCGTGAGCTCGGGCATGGCGGCACCGGGCGCACGATGCTTTTCCGCGACGAAACGGCGAACCTCCTCTTCGCCATGAAGAAGTTCGATCCGCGGGGTGGGAACGACCCGGAGGATTGCTACCGGCGCTTCGTCGATGAGGCGGCCATCCTCCTGAGGGTCTCGCACCCCCACGTCGTGAGAGTGTTCGGCTACTACCTCTACCCCCAAGCTAGCACCGGCTACATCCAGATGGAGTTTATCGAGGGCGTGCCCCTCGACAAGTTCCTGCCCGGCGAGGGCACGAAGTCCCCGGCGGAGATCTTCTCTGACGCCGTTTCCGCCTTCGAGGCGTTGGAGATGGCGGGCGTGCTCCATCGTGACGTCAAGGCCGCAAACCTCCTCGTCACGGGCGCTGGCGACGTCAAGCTCATAGACTTCGGTTTCGGGAAGAGCTACGAGGGCGAATCGACCCTGGAGAATAACAGCATCCTTGTGCGGATGCCGGAGGATACCCCGCTCGAGGTCGCCTCCTTTAGGTATGACCGCGCCACCGAGGTCTACTACGTCGGCAAGCTCTTCGAGCGCGCCCTCGCGGCTTGGGGCGTGCCGATGGCGGAGTTCCCGTACGCCCACGTCGTCGCACGCATGTCGCCGAGGGACCCGTCTTCGAGGCTCAAGTCCTTCTCCGAGGTGAGGGAAGCCATGACCCCATCAGACCTCGCTCCCGCCGATTTTACCGAAGGCCAGCTGGCCGTCTGTCGTGCCTTCCTCGACGCGGTTAGCGCGGCGCTCGCCAACGTGGACTCTCTTGCCTCGCCCGTGGGCAGCGCGTCGGTCGTGGTCCGGAGGCTCGACAAGCTCCTCTCTTCCTGCGGCCTCGAGAGGGAGATTCCCGATCCCTCTCTTCTGCTTAGCTGCGTCATAGAAGGGAAGTTCTCTTTTTGGCCCGCGAGCAGGCCTGCCGTCTCGGTGGTCCGGGATTTCCGGAACCTCCTTGCCGGCCTCGCCCCCGACTTGCAGCTCGTCGTCATGAAGAACCTCGGCCTTCGCATCGGCCTGGCACCTCGCATCGGGGACGAAATCCCGTTCTAAACGACCCCGCCGGCTTAGGAACCGGCATTACCTATCAGGAGGATTGACTAATGAAGATAGCAATTGCAGGCACCGGGTACGTAGGGCTTTCCCTAGCCGTGCTGTTGGCGCAGTACAACGAGGTCCACGCCTTGGACATCGTTACGGGGAAGGTGGAGATGCTTAACGGTTTCCGTTCTCCCATCCGCGACAAGGAGATCGAGCGGTTCCTGTCCGAGGCGAAGGCGGGGGAGCGCGAGCTTTCCTTCGAGGCGACGCTCGACCCGGCCCAGGCCTACGTGGGTGCAGAGTACGTTGTTGTCGCGACGCCCACCAACTACGACCCCAACAAGAACTTCTTCGATACCAGCTCCGTTGAGGCGGCCGTCGACGCGGTTCGTTCGGTGAACCCGAGCGCCTGGATTGTCATTAAGTCCACGGTTCCCGTCGGCTATACCGCGCAGCTGCGCGAGGGGCGTGGCGACTCGCGAATCTTCTTCTCTCCCGAGTTCCTGCGCGAGGGCGAGGCGCTCTACGACAACCTGCACCCGAGCCGCATCGTTGTCGGCTGCGACAAGGACGATGCCGCGGCCGTCGAGGCCGCCAAGGGCTTCGCGGCGCTGCTTGCCGAGGGCGCCGCTCCCGAGGAGCGCTCCCGTGAGAACGCCGATGGCACGCGGGGCATCCCCGAGCTCGTGCTCGGCTCCACCGAGGCGGAGGCCGTGAAGCTCTTCGCCAACACCTACCTGGCGCTGCGCGTCTCCTACTTCAACGAGCTCGACACCTACTGCGAGCTCCGCGGCCTCGCCACCGCCGACGTCATCGAGGGCGTGTGCCTCGAGCCTCGTATCGGCGCGGGCTACAACAACCCATCGTTCGGCTACGGCGGCTACTGCCTGCCCAAGGACACCAAGCAGCTGCTCGCGAACTACAGGGACGTGCCGCAGGACCTCATCGGCGCCATCGTGGCCTCCAACCGCACGCGCAAGGACCACGTGGCCGACGAGGTGCTCCAGCGCGTCAACCAGCTCGTCTACTCCGGCACCGCGGCGCCCACCGTGGGCGTCTACCGACTCACGATGAAGAGCGGCTCGGACAACTTCCGCGCGAGCTCCATCCAGGGCATCATGAAGCGCGTCAAGGCCAAGGGCGTGCCCGTGCTCGTGTACGAGCCCACGCTCGACGCCCCCGACTTCTTCGGTAGCGCGGTCACACATGACCTTGAGACCTTCAAGCGCGAGTGCTCCATCATCGTGGCCAACCGCTGGAGCGACGAGCTTGCGGATGTGGCGGACAAGGTTTACACGCGCGACCTTTTCAAGCGCGACTAGCGAGCTTTCTCGGAGCGATAAGCGGCCCCTACCCACCCCGGGGGGGCTAGGGGCCTCTCTTGTTTAGGGCAAGCCGTGGAGGCGCTGTGCGTGCGACGAATACATCAGTTGGTATAACGAGGACGGGATAAAGATATCACTAGGAGGAATAAGCCCCATGCAATACGGGAGGTCCTTGGGACTTGCAGCATTGGCACTGAGACGGAAAACGTTAGCATCCCCATAGACTAGGATTCGCTTGCGGTTTGGGCGAAGCGGAATTCGTCAAGCAGTTCGACAATCGTCTCGGAAGTGCGTGCCCCGTTCATCATTGACTCCGATATGTGCGCTGGAATTTTTTGAGGAATGTACCGGCAGCAATCGTGCGATTTGATTTTGTTCACTACCGTCTCCCATTGTTGCTCGCACCATCGCACGAAGGTTGAAAATTCATCCTCGTCTTTAAACAGGGGAAGCAACCGGAACAGCATCAATTTCGTGTTGTTCTCGGATGGCCCTTCTTTGCTTTCGTCCAGCATGAAGTCAAGCAGACGCTTCTCGATTGAGCCTTCGACAAAATACCCAAACATAATCGTATCATTGAGGTCATATGATCTCTGGCTTTTTCGAACGAAGCCTATCCTTGGGGATGGGATATATAGGTGGTCGGAAAACGCGCCGGTCGTCTCATACAACATGGTCTGGTGGTAATAGATACGGCTGATGCACCATTGAGGGCTCGTGAAGAAAGGCGATGCGAGCATGAAATACTCATAGCGGTTTTCGTCATCCATGAATTTTCGAATGTACGTGAACTCTGGGAAGTCCTCGTAGTAATAGCAATTTTGGAATCCTTCGTCAATTCCCTCAATGGCGTTCAAGGTGTTCTTCCATTTGGAAGGCTCGCGCAGCAGCGATGACGCTCGTTCGAGCGGAGTTTTGTCGATGCCGAAACGCCTTCGCCAAAGCTTCTCGGATAGAATGGAATCGGCGGTGCCATCGATGGGCGTATTACTGTCCCCGTCGCGGCTATAGATCGTTCCGGCGCGAACGACCTTGCGCTTCGACCTGCCCGATTGGGAATCTTTGATGCTGGACTCATAGTCCTTCGCTAGTCTGTACGGGATCGCATCGTCATCGGGTTCAATAAGCACGACATCAAGGTTGACCTCGCTAAGCCGGATTGGAACGACGCGCACGTAGGGAAAAGTCGTAAGCCATCTGCATGCTCGTAACAGGTCGGTGATTTTCTGGCTGTCCTTGCGGTTTTCCGAATAATCTTCTACGTCGATTAACTCGTGTTCCGCGCCATCGTCAACTCCTATAATAAGCATGCCAATATGCCCTTTGGGATTGTTGGCAAGGCAGATGATGTCATGGATAAGGTCGGCATTGTTCTTGTGCCAGATGCGCTTGAAGTCCCAATGGGATGCCTCTCGATTCGTGCTAATCAGGCGGGACACGAGCGAAGGAAGGCCTTCGTCGCAGGTATAGAGCAACCCATCGGTTTGGTTCATAAGCGTCGTCCTCATTTTCAATCATAAACGTCAAAGTGAAATACGATTTATAGTCTACGAGTATGTGCGGGATTTTTCTCGGCAGGACCGGAAAACGGGAGAGGGTCAACGTGGCCATGAATGCAAACGAGAGAAGCCTCTTTCTCAGGCTTTTCGTGAGCGTCAAAACTAGCGCGTCTAAACAACCTGGCCCCGTTGCCTCAAGATTTTTCGCGTAACCAATCGATTTGGAGATGCGGCGATGGACGATGCACAGCGAAGGGACATGTTGGTCGCGCCCGCACGAAACCAGCCCATCTACTATGTTTGGCAGGCATCCTCCGACCATGCCGTTTTCGACAAAAAGAAAACCGCAGGTAGACGGCCTGCGGTATTTGCGAAATCTGGGGTATGGTTGGCAGGTCGGGGTTAAACGTAGTAGATTGGCCGGCTTCGTGGCGGCGGCGTCACTGAAAGCCTCGAAAATCGCCTTGGTACTAATTACGGTACGAGGGATACCGATTCGAGCATTCGTAAGTCGATACTAACTTTCACCGACTGGCAAAACGATTTACACCTAATTGCGGACATCGCCCGTGCGATTTCCCTTTGCCCCCGCATTGATCTCGCTAAACTGATAAGTGCTGCCACCAGGGCATTTTCTGGTGCACATCCTATTGGCTCCTGCGAAGATCGGAGCGGGTATGTTTGCCACCGAGTCCCACACCAGCCGTCATCACATTGCGATCGCCGCCATGGCCTGCCTGTGCGCTTTGCTGGGCGGGCCTTCTCATGCCGCGGGCGCGGAAAGCCTGTTCATCGCGGGCGCGACGTACCGCGAGCCGGGCGTGTCGGGCCCCGGTTGGGCCTGGACCGATTCCGACCATCTGGAGCTTGACGGCTACGCGGGCGACGCCATCGGCGCCGACGGCGGCCTGGTCGTGACGCTTGCCGGACAAAACTCGGTGACGGAGTCGCATGCGCCCGATGCGGACATCACGCAGTGCGGCATGGAGGTGTGGGGCAGCCTGACGCTTCGCGGCACCGGGTCCCTGGCGGCATCGGGCTCGCAGTGCGCGATCCACGTCTCGCGGGCCTTCGCGGTGGACGGCTGCGCCGTCAATGCCCGGGCGGACGGGGCAAACGTCACGGACGAGGCCGTGGCCGGCGTGATCGCCGGCGACATGGCCGTGCGCGGCGGAGGGCGCGTCATCGCCGTCGGTGCCGCGCCCTCCGCCGGCGTGTGTGCCTACGGTGTGTACCTGCAGGATGCGGGCGCCGGCGACGGCTCGGCCGGGTGTGGGCTTTCCGTCGACGCCTCGTGGGTCGATGCGGCCGGTACCGATGGCGGCGTTGCATGCACGGGCGGGTCGCTCGTGGCCGCGCGGTTCGCGGCGCCCGCGGGCGGGGCCTTCGGTGCTGGCGGCGCGGTGGATGCTTTTGGGGCGATGGCACCGCATGTGGTGATCGAGCCCCGGGGTGCCAACGTCCCGGCGGGGGAGACCGACGGGTGCGAGGTGCCCGGCGGCGTGGGCGATCCGGCCGGCGGTGCCGGTCCTGCCGTTGGGCAGCCCGGTGCCGGGTCCGCGACAGATCCCGTGCTGAAGCCCGCGACCACGACGCCTAAGACGACCGCGACAACCGAAACGACGGTGACCAGGACCACCGTGTCCACGCCATCCAAGGCCAAGACTGCCAGCTCCGCCGTCACGCTCCCCAAGACCGCCGACAACAACTGGATCGCCGTCTCCTTGGCGCTATTCCTGCTGGGAATAGCGCTTCTGGGTGCCACTCGCCGTTGCTGAGGCGCCCGTTTGGGCTGGACGAGGGGGAAAGGAAACCGACTATAAGCGAGTTTTACGCTTCCCAAAGCAGGGGGGGGGGGGGGGGGGGGGGGGGGGGGGGGGGGGGGGGGGGGGGGGGGGGGGGGGGGGGGGGGGGGGGGGGGGGGGGGGGGGGGGGGGG
>NZ_JBQHWK010000024.1:0-39352 GCF_052064015.1 Collinsella sp. HCP3S3_D1 | reverse complement strand
GTCGACACGCATAAAAAGCCTCCCATTTCTCATGTCCAAGAAATGGGAGGCAGTTCAGTGCGCAGCGGGGGTTCTTTCATGTCCGAGGACGTCCGCGAAGGTTAGCCCTCAGATCCTGCGGTGGGAGACCTAGGCCTCGTTGTACACCGTCTTAAGCTTCAGCAGGTGAGCGTAGCGGTCCATAGCGGCCTGCTCGTTCTCCTTGAAGAGCTCCTCGGCGCGCTCGGGGAAGGAGCGCGTCAGCGAAGCGTAACGGGCCTCGTTCATCAGGAACTCCTGATAGCCGCCCGCGGGCTCCTTGGAATCGAGCGAGAACTTCTTGCCGGCAGCAGCCTCGGGGTTGAAGCGGAAGAGGTTCCAGTAACCGCACTCGACAGCCTTCTTCATCTCGGCCTGGCAGTTCTGCATGCCGCCCTTCTTGATGGAGTGCATCTCGCAGGGGCTGTAGCCGATGATGAGGGACGGGCCGTCGTAGGCCTCGGCCTCGTGGATGGCCTTGAGAGTCTGAGCCGGGTTGGCGCCCATGGCGACCTGCGCCACGTAGACGTAACCATAGCTCATAGCGATCTCGGCCAGAGACTTCTTCTTGGTCACCTTGCCGGCAGCGGCGAACTGAGCAACCTGGCCCAGGTTCGAAGCCTTGGAGGCCTGTCCGCCGGTGTTGGAGTAGACCTCGGTGTCGAAGACGAAGACGTTGACGTTGTGGCCAGAAGCCAGGACGTGGTCCAGACCACCGAAGCCGATGTCGTAGGCCCAACCGTCGCCACCGAAGATCCAGAAGGACTTCTTGGTGAGGTAAGCCTTGTCGGCGAGGATCGCCTTGGAAGCGTCGCAGCCGCACTTCTCGAGCTCGGCAACGTAGGCGGCAGCAGCAGTCTTGGAGGCCTCGGCGTCGTTGACGGAGTCGATCCAAGCCTGACCGGCGGCCTTGAGCTCGTCGGACGGACCATCGGCAGCGATGAGCTCCTGGGTGGCGGCGATCAGCTTATTCTGGACGGCCTCGTAACCGATGGCCATGCCCAGACCGTGCTCAGCATTGTCCTCGAACAGGGAGTTGTTCCACGCCGGGCCGTGACCGTCCTTGTCCTTGCAGTAAGGAGCGGTGGCAGCGGGGTTGCCCCAAATGGAGGAGCAGCCGGTGGCGTTGGAGATGAACATGCGGTCGCCGGCGACCTGGGTCACCAGACGTGCATAAGCGGTCTCGGCGCAGCCGGCGCAGGAGCCGGAGAACTCCAGGTAGGGCTGCTTAAACTGGCTGCCCTTGACGTTGGCCGCGATGAGCTCCTTCTTCTCGGAGACGTTCTTGACCATGTAGTCCCAAACGGGCTGCTGATCCATCTCCTGCTCGGCGGGAACCATCTCGAGGGCGCCCTTGGGGCAGACCTTGACGCAGTTGGTGCAGCCCATGCAGTCGAGCGGGGACACGGCCATGGTGAACTTCATGCCCTTGGCCTTGGGACCCATGGCGTCGAGCGTACGGGTAGCCTCGGGCGCGGCGGCAGCCTCGTCCTCGGTCATCGCGAACGGACGGATGGTGGCATGCGGGCACACATAGGCGCACTGGTTGCACTGGATGCACTTGGTCTCGTCCCAGTGAGGAACGACCACGGCGACGCCGCGCTTCTCGTATGCGGAGGCGCCCAGCTCAAACTGGCCGTCGGCGCAATCGACGAAGGCGGAAACGGGCAGGCTGTCGCCATCCATGCGATCGATGGGCTCGAGCAGGTTCTTGACCTGCTGGGCGATAGCGGACTTGGTCTCCTCGGAAAGCTCGACAGGAGCGGCGTCCTCGGCGGTAGCCCAGTCGGCCGGAACCTCGAACTTACGGAAGGCGGTAGCGCCGGCATCGATGGCCTTGTGGTTGGCGTCGACGATGGCCTGGCCCTTCTTCATGTAGGACTTGGTAGCCGCGTCCTTCATGTACTGCAGGGCGTCCTCGGCGGGCAGGACCTTGGCCAGCGCGAAGAAGGCGGACTGGAGCACCGTGTTGGTGCGCTTGCCCATGCCAACCTTGGCGGCCAGGTCGATAGCGTCGATCAGGTAGACGTTGATGTTGTTGTTCGCGATGTAGCGCTTGGCCACGGCGGACATGTGCTCGGCGAACTCCTCGTCGCTCCACTGGCAGTTGACCAGGAAGGTGCCGCCAGGCTTGACGTCGCGGACCATCTTGAAGCCCTTGACGATGTAGCTGGGGTTGTGGCAAGCGACAAAGTCGGCCTTGGTCACGTAGTACGGCGAGCGGATCGGGGAATCACCAAAGCGCAGGTGCGAGACGGTAACGCCGCCGGTCTTCTTGGAGTCGTACTGGAAGTAGGCCTGAACGTACTTGTCGGTGTGGTCGCCGATGATCTTAATCGAGTTCTTGTTGGCGCCGACGGTACCGTCGCCACCCAGACCCCAGAACTTGCACTCGATGGTGCCGGGGGCTGCGGTGTTGGGCGCATCCTCGGCCTCGGGCAGGCTCAGGTTGGTCACGTCATCGACAATGCCGATGGTGAACTCGCGCTTGGGCTCGTCCTTCTTGAGCTCCTCGAAGACGGCAAACGCGGACGCGGGAGGCGTGTCCTTGCTGCCCAGGCCGTAACGGCCGCCGACGACCTTGATACCCGTCTTGCCGGCCTCGTAGAGAGCGGAGACGACGTCCTGGTAGAGCGGCTCGCCGATGGAACCCGGCTCCTTGGTGCGGTCCATGACGGCGATCTTCTGGACGGTCTCGGGGAGAACGTCCACGAAGTGCTTGATGGAGAACGGACGGAACAGGCGAACCTTGACCAGGCCGACCTTCTCACCGTGAGCGTTGAGGTAGTCGATGACTTCCTCGAGCACGTCGCAGAAGGAGCCCATGCACACGACGACGCGATCGGCATCGGGAGCGCCGTAGTAGTTGAACAGGCCGTAATCGGTGCCGAGCTTCTCGTTGATCTTCTTCATGTAGCCCTCGACGACGGCAGGGAGCTCGTCGTAGACCTTGTTGCAGGCCTCGCGGTTCTGGAAGAAGATGTCGCCGTTCTCATGGCTGCCGCGGGTGTGCGGGTGCTCAGGGTTGAGCGCGTGGTCGCGGAAAGCCTGGACGGCGTCCATGTCGCACATCTCGGCAAGATCCTTGTAGTCCCACATGGCGACCTTCTGGATCTCGTGGCTGGTGCGGAAGCCGTCGAAGAAGTTGAGGAACGGGGTCTTACCCTCGATGGCGGCAAGGTGAGCCACCGGCGAGAGGTCCATGACCTCCTGGACGTTGCCCTCGGCGAGCATGGCGAAACCGGTCTGGCGGCAGGCCATGACGTCGGAGTGATCGCCAAAGATGTTCAGGGCGTGGGAAGCGACGCAACGCGCGGAGACGTGGAAGACGCCCGGGAGCTGCTCGCCCGCGATCTTGTACATGTTCGGGATCATCAGGAGCAGGCCCTGAGAAGCCGTGTAGGTGGTGGTCAGAGCACCGGCGCCCAGCGAACCGTGAACGGTACCGGCTGCACCCGCCTCGGACTCCATCTCGACGACCTTGACCGGGGTGCCAAAGATGTTCTTGCGACCCTGGGCCGCCCACTGGTCGACATGGTCGGCCATCGGGCTGGACGGCGTAATGGGATAAATTCCCGCTACCTCGGTGTACGCATACGAAACATATGCGGCCGCCTCGTTGCCGTCCATAGACTTAAACTTACGCGCCATATACCCCTCTCCTCTCATATAGGTATACAGGCCCCGGCGATTACCGGGATGTTGGCGTGATGGGATTTTCGCTGTTGCTTCCAGTCATCTGACAGGCGGACTCAGCAGCAGGTACATGGCGTGGAGAGAAGGCATGCCGAGGCGAGGAGGCTGCACGCGCTCCACAGGCCCAGCTACCCGTCTTGCACATGATCGAGCGCCGCAAAGGCCGCATGCCGGATGCTCCCGGGCACGCCCCGGTGATGGGAAGCGCCCGCAACGGAAATCCGCATGCGGGTTTATTGTACCCCGCCGTCAAGTGTAATTTCGACAAATATAGGCGGGCGGTAAAGGTTTATCCCGAGCGACCATCAAGGGCAAAAATAATCCTTCCGTCACCGAGGGACCAAATGGCAGTTGCGGTGAAATAGGGACTGTTTTTGCCGGCCGTAGCCTTAAACAGTCCCTATTTCACCGCAACTTATTTAGGAGATGAGTCAGAGGGCGCCGAGGAGGATGGCGTAGGTTGTGGATTCTCCGAGCCTGAGCTCGTCACCGGGGTTGAGCTGAGCGGAGCGGCCGGGCTCGACCTGGGTGCAGACGTTCGTCGCGCCGTTTACCACCACGGTTCCGTTGGTGGACGACAGGTCCTCGACGTACCAGACATTTTGGTCATCGCACCACACGTGGGCATGGCGAGCCGAAACGTCATCGCCCACATCGGTGATATCGCCCTCCCCCGTCGCCAGCGCGCCGATCTCGACGCCCTCCTCACTCGGCTGAATCCAGCACGGGGCGCTCACCACGTAGCCGTTTTGCACGCGCAGCAGTCCCAACGGGTGCGCAGGCGCCGCCTCGTGCTCGCCCGTGACCGTCGAGGTGCTCAGCGAGCGCGGCGTCGACGTGGCGCCGCCACAGGTCGCATGAGCGTAGTCGAGGGCATAGGTCACCGACGAGCGGACATCTGCCGAGCAGCCCACGGCGACAAACAGCACCAGGATGGCCTCGGCGCGCTCGGCGGGCATGAGCTCAGCCGCCTGCGACAGGCGCTCGAGCGCATTGCGATAGAGATTCGTGTCCTGATGGCATTCCTCGAGTGCCCGCACCATGGGCTCGCCAGCGGGGCCGCACACCATGTTGGTCACGGCCGCGGCGTCCATGGGATTGCGGCGGCGCAGGGCCAGCTGCGACATAATGCGCGCGGCCGAGGTACCGTAATCGGCAAAATAACGTTCCTGCAGCGTGCCAACCGGCGCGCGCACGATAAAGCGCGAAACCCAAGAGCGATCGGCAGCACGGCTCTGCGGACTACGGCCGTCGACGAGCGGGCGGCTCGAGAGCACCAGGCCGCACAGTTCGATATGGCTCAGGTGCGCTGCGCGCTTAAAGATGTCAAACATTGCCCCGCACGGGGTGAGCTCAGCTTGAGAAGCCATGGCTTAGCCCTCCTTGGTCGCAGAGATAGTGTCGGATGCTTCGGCCGGCCCGCCAAAGGCGCGAGCAGCCGCGGCTCCGCCGGCAAGCGGCGTCGCCATGGAAATTTTCGCACGTCGCGCTGACACGACGGGAAGCTCAAAGGCAAACCCCATCGCCAGCAAAAACCACGTGAGCGCATAGGTTGCAATTAAGGCGGCAACGAAGCCGCTCGCTACGGCGCGCTGGGAAAACACGGTGCATGCAACCGCGATCAGCACCGGAACCTCGCAGGCAGAAAGCGCCAGTACGCCTTGCAGGAACCCCGTGCGACGATCGTGTGCCATGGCGCCGGCAGCGATGCCCACCATGCCCGGCGGTGCCAACGCCAGTGCGGCGATAATGGCCGGCAGCTTCCCGGACCACATAAGCGGTCCCACGACGAGCGTCACATGGGCGCCCGACGCCAACAGCGCAGCTGATACCACGACCACAGCCCAAAGCACGCCGCATACCGCCGTCGCACCAACCATCGCCGCACGCCGGGCCGTGTGCCCCGATACCTCCATCGGGCACGGCATGAGCGGCTCGGCGCGAAGCGAGCGGGCGACATTTTGCGCATAGTGGTCGCAAAATGCCGAGAGCGCCGCCTCCACCGCAGCCGGCTCGGGACGATCTTCCTGATGGCAGGACAGGCAGGCCATGACCACGTCGAACAACTGGGCATCGACAAATGCCAGCGCATCGCGCAGATCCTCGGAATTTGGATCGAGCCCCAGCTGCTGAGCCTGTTCGGCCGCGGCAAGTGCCACATCGGGCTCGCGTCGCAGCAGTTGCGTCAAGTCGCAGCCGGGCGCGTGGGCGCCAACGGGATAATCGGGCAGCGTATCCATCTTGAGGCGATAAGGGCTGGCGATATCGCACGTCTTTTTGCGCGAGCCCGAAGTACCCGACGCACCCGGCGCTACTTCGTACGGCGCGACACCGGCGATGAGCTCGTAGACCGTACTCGCCGCTGCATAGACATCGATTGCCGGCGACATGCGAAGCATGCGCAGGTCGGGAATATCGTCGGTGAGCATCTCGGGCGGGGCGTAGGCCACCGTCGCGCGGCGCAGCGTGGCATAGCGCTCGGTAAACGACGCCTTGCCGCCGGTGCCGGCCACCGCAGAGGCGGGCTCGAGCGCCAGCGAAGAGCCAAAGTCGATCAAGCACAGGTCGAAGGTGCCTTCGGCAAGCTGTCGGTCGAGCGGCAGGCGCGCCGTGCGCACCATAATATTAGCGGGCGAGATATCGCGATGGACGAACCCCTCGCCTACCAAGCTCATGCGGCAGAGCAGATCGAACAGGTCGCGACCCAAGCGCGCCGCCACGAGCGGCGACAGACGCCCGGCATCGTCCACGGCAAGGCGCGAGCGCAGGCGAGCGAGCGTCTCGCCCTCGACCCACTCCATGACAATCGCGGGCACGCCGTCAACCTCGCCCCATCCATACAGGCGGGGAAAGCCTCTAAGGCCCGAAAGGGCGCGATGGCATTCATATTCCTCGCGAAACGCCGCCTTGAACTTGGTGACCAGCGCCTCGTGGGCGACATCGTCATCAAATTCGTCGCGCGTTGGCAAGATGAGCTGCTTGAGTGCCACGGCCTCGCCCTGCGCGTTGACGGCACGCGTCACACGGCCGATACCGCCGCGGCGCATGGTGGCGTCATCGGCAAACAGCATCGTAAAACGGCGCAGGTAGGCGGGAAGCTCGTCCGGGCCCAGCGCAATGGCGGGCTCAAACCCTCCAACGCGCGCCAGGCGCAGGCCCACCATAGGGTCACGGCTGAGCGACTGGGTTGCCACAGAAGCAAGGCTATTCGTCATAGGGCGATCGCCGCCACTTTGGTATTGAAGTTGTTGAGCGCGACGTCGTCATCGCCATAATGCCCCACCCATTGGCACAGATTGGTGTAGCAACCCCATAGGTTGGCGTATTGCTGATACCACTTTGACTTGGGAGAAAACGTTTGCCGGCCAAACTCGGCACGGATGACAAACATATCGTTGGTCAGGCTATCGCACGGTCCGGTATCGCCCGTAGCGTTATAGGTCGAAACCACGCTGTTGGCGCGGGCGACATAGCCATCGAGCATGTTGTATTTGGTCACGAGCCAGCTGTGAATACTCTCCTCCTCGGCAGCCGAGAGACCACCCGAGCCCGTGTCGCCGCCGGCACCGCCGTCCGTCGAGCCATCACTCGAAGATCCACCGCCAGAGGCGGAGCCCGAACCGGAACCGCCGCCCGACGAATCGGAGCTGGAGCCAGACGAACCCGAACCGCCGGGCTGGCCTGCCTGTTGGGCGTCCTGCCCCTTCTGCTGCTCGGCCTTATTGACGACAGAAGCCACACTGTTGTTGGAAAGCTTCGTAATGACCTTGGTGTTGGTGAGCACGATGGTCTTGCCGTTTGCCAGCGTAACCTCGTTGTCCGATGTTTCTGGACTGTCCGCATCGTCGCCACCGAACACAACATGCGAGACCACGCTCGCCCACGCATATCCGGTTGTCGTTCCCAAGTCGCTTTTGGCCTTGCGCCCAATATGCAGCTCGCGCTCAGCATGCGCCTGTACCATGGACGGCACCGTCATGCCATAAGCCGAAACACCGGCTATGACCAGCACGAGCGAGCAAGACAGCAGCACGTACGCCCGAGGCGCCAGGCCCAGCCGGCGTCGAATGCGCACCGCGGCGCCATGCTTTGTCTGAGTGCTAGCGGGCCGCATGCGTTCTCCTCCAACAAAAACACGCCGCTTAAAAGCGGCGCATTCTTTCATATCCACATTTGAGTGTATCAGCGAACCCAAAAGGTTGTGCAACGAATGGGCAAATACGAGGTGCGAGTGGACCCATCCACGCGATAAGCGGATGAAAAGCAGGTTTGTTGTACAACAAATGCATGAACGCGTGCCCAATTATGAGCGCCCCGTGCGGCAGGCCGACGGGACATGCCGCGGAGCTGACGCCGCCTAGATCGCACGACGGGCCTCGATGGCACGGCCGAGCGTAAGCTCGTCAGCATACTCCAGGTCGCCTCCCACGGGCAGGCCGCTCGCCAGACGCGACACCTCGACGCCCAGAGGCTTGATGGTGCGGGCAAGGTAGCTCGCCGTGGTCTCGCCCTCAATGTTGGGGTTGGTGGCGATAATGACCTCGTGGATGTCCTCGTGGCCCAAGCGCGCCAGCAACTCGCGGATGTGCAGCTGCTCGGGGCCGATCTTGTCCATGGGGCTGATCACGCCGCCCAGCACGTGGTAGAGGCCGTGGTAGCTGCCCGTGCGCTCAATCGCCTGGACATCGCGCGGCTCACCCACCACGCAGATGCGGGTGGTGTCGCGCATCGAGTCTTGGCAGATGGAGCACTCGTCAGCGGTGGCGTAATTAAAGCAGCGGCTGCAAAAATGCACTTCCTGCTTAACCTCTAGAATGGCCTCGGCCAGGCGGCGCGCCTCCTCGGCGTCGGCCTCGAGCAGGTAGTAGGCGATGCGCTGGGCCGATTTGGGGCCAATGCCCGGCAGACGGCCCAGCTCATCGAGCAGTTTTTGCAGACTATGGTTGGCACTCATATATGTGCGCGTCTTAGAACGGCATGCCCGGGATGTTGAGGCCGCCGGCGATGGCGCCCATCTGCTTGTTGGCGAGCTCGTTGACGCCGCGGACGGCCTCGTTGACGGCAGCCATAATCATGTCCTGCAGCATATCGACGTCCTCGGGATCGAGCGCATCGGGGTCGATGGTGAGGTTGACGAGCTCCATCTCGCCGTTAACGGTCACCTTGACCATGCCGCCGCCGGCAGAAGCGTCGACGGTCTGGGACTTGAGGTTCTCCTGCGCGGCGGCAAGCTGCTCCTGCATCTTGCGGGCCTGCTTCATCATCTGCTGCATGTTCATACCGGCCATGATGGCTCCTTTACGTGTGGTCGCGCGACAAGCTGCAAGGGCAGCCGGGCACGGCGGGACTTTCAAACTCAAAAATCGTACCACGGCGCGGGGCATACGAGCGGGGCGGTCGCGCTAACTCAGTCGATGTACATGTCCTCTAGCGTGACGCGCCGCCCAAGACTATGCAAGGTCGAATTATGCAAGGTCTCACAACTCGGCGTATATACCCGCCCGCATAGTTACTCCACCGGCTTGAAGATGGTGGACTGGCCAAAGACACTACGTATGAGGGCTTTGGCCTCGTCCTCGGTCTGCGGGATGCCCGGGGCTGCGCCCTGGTGACCGAAAGGACTGCCAGCACCGGGGCTGGACTCCCAAGGGGCAGCGAGGGCGTCGTCACTTGCAGGAGCGGACGTCGCAGCCGCGGGAGCTGCGGCCGAAGCGGCAGGGCTGGGCGCAGGCGCCGCGGCAGGCACGTCGAACGGAGGAAGATCTTCCCCGCTCGCATCGCCGGCGAAGCCGCCGACCATGGCGTCGTCGTAGGGTACCTGCTCGGATTCCCATGGCGCAGCCTGCACAGACGGCTGAATCTTGGGAGCAGACGCGCACTCGGGCGCTCGGGGCGCGGGCTCGGTCGGGAGCTTGCCCGTGGCAGGAGCACCGGCAGGGTTGTCGGAGCGCAGCCAGGGGGCCTTGGCCAGGTCGGATGACTTGGGTGCAGGCGCGGCAGCGGGCTTGGACGCGGGGATCGGAGCAGCCGGTTTGGACACGGCGGGTTCAGTCACCGACGGGATCGGTGCCGCTACCGGTGCCGCTTTTGGCTGCGTCGCGCTGGCGCTCAAGGATGCAGGGGCCGCCGAGGACACGGGTTGCGGGTCCGCAGATGCCGCAGCCCGTGCAGATGGAGAAAGCTCCTCATGTTGAGGAGCCGGCCTGACACCCCCATCCAGAACATAGTCGACGGTGCGACGACCGAAGACCGCACTGACTGTCGGCAAAAACACCGCCTGTGTATCAGCACGCCCGAGCATCTTGATAGCAAATGCCGTAGGGAACGAGACCGTGAGCTTAGAACCATCGTCTGCCGTAGCGCGAGCGTTCAACAGGAGTGCCGCATAAGAAGGTTGTTGGGCCTTGACGCGCTCGACGACCTCGACCCATTTGCGCTGGAGCTCGCCGGCATCCTCGACCGCAGGGGTCTCGGCGGCGCCGGCGGCAGCAACCTGAGCGGCAGTGTTGGGCTGGGGCTTAGGCGCCGGCGCAGCGGCAGGTGCAGGAGCCGAAGCGGCGGTGGGCTGGGGCATCGGAGCCGGGGCAGGCTGAGGCGCAGACGCAGCGGGCTTGGGGGTCGGCGCAGGCTGCGTCGCCGGAGCGGCGGCGCCGCGATCCCAAGGCATGCCGCCCTGGCGCGCGGGCGTAGCAGTGGGAGCGGCGGATGCCACAGGGGCAGCAGCTCGGGCACCCGAGATCAGCGTCGGTTGTTGTGTCGCCACAGGTGCAGCCGCGACAGCCGCGGGCGCAGCACCACCAGCAGCAGCCACGCTCGCCGGCACCGCGGCGTTGGCGACCATGGCCTCCAAGCGTGCCACGCGCTCGGCCAGGGCCTCAATGGTCAGATCGGCCTCGGGACGTGCCAGGCGCGTGCAGGCGATCTCGAGCACCAGGCGCACGTCGCTCGCACCCCTCATCTCCAACGCGGCATCGTCGAGCACTGTCAGCACGCGGGCCAGACGGTCGGCCGGATGCCCGCCAAAGGCAGCGGCCTCGGCAGCAAGCGCCTCGGCCTGCTCGGCCCCGCCCTCAAACAGCTCGGCACGGGTACCGGCAACGCAGGCCACATACACGTCGCGCACGTGCGCCACCAGGTCGCGCGTCAGCTCAAGCAAGTCATTGCCCTCCTCGACCTGTGCGCGAATGAGCCCATAGAGTTCAGCAATATCATGCTCGGCGATGGCGCGGGCAAACTCGCCCAGGATCTGGTCCGAAACCTCGCCCAAAAGCGAGCGGGCATCGTCCGCATGCACGGCGCCGTTGCCAAAAACGCTCAGCTGCTCCAGCGTGGAAAGCGCGTCGCGCATGCCGCCCTTGGCATGGCGCGCCACGATGGCCAGCGCCTCGTCGTCGTAATCGAAGCCCTCCTGCTCGCACACGTAGGACAGGCGATGCTCGATATCCTCGTTGCCGATGCGGTGGAAATCGAAGCGCTGGCAGCGCGAGAGGATGGTCTCCAGAATCTTTTGCGGATCGGTGGTGCACAACACAAAGATCACGTGCGCCGGCGGCTCCTCGAGCGTCTTGAGCAGCGCGTTAAACGCCGCCGTCGTGAGCATATGGACCTCGTCGATGATATAGATCTTGTACTTGCCACGCACCGGGGCAAAGTTAACGGAGTTGATGATCTCCTCGCGCACATTGTCCACGCCCGTACGGCTTGCGGCATCGAGCTCGTAGACATCGGGGTGGTTGCCCTCGGCGATGAGCTCGCACTCTTCGCAAGTGCCGTCGGGCATGCAGCCGCTTGCGCCCTCGGCGCGCGCCGCCTCGGCATTGCGGCATAGCAGCGCCTTGGCCAGAATGCGCGCCATGGTGGTCTTGCCCGTGCCGCGCGGTCCGCAGAACAGGTACGCGTGGGACAGGCGTCCCTCGGTGATGGCGTGCTCGAGCGTCGAGACGATATGCTGCTGGCCCACCACGGAGTCGAAGGTGAGCGGGCGATACTTTCGGTACAACGATTCCATGGGTGCTCCCCCGGGTATACTGAGTCTTGTTGCCGCGACGGCCATGCGGTCGCACGGCATACTGCACTCATAATAACCCGTACGGCGAGCCCGCCGCGATAGGAGTCCAAAGAGCATGGCAGACGCAGAGAGCAACCTCGTTCCCTCCGAAGCAGCCGACCAGGTCGAGGTCGCGCTCGAGAAACAGGCAGCAGCCGACGACGGCATCCTGTACCTCAACGAGTATCAGTACGAAAACGACCTCGTCACCGACTTCGCCCGCTTGGTCGCCTCGCCCAGGCGTCGCGGCTCGCTGTATGTCGCCGCGGCAATTGCCGCGCTGCTCGGCATCGGCATGTTGGTGGCCGGCGGCAACTGGATCAAGTTTGGCGTCGTCCTGATCGTGTTCGGCGCCTTTTTGGCCTGGTGGAGCAAAAACCTGCACCACACGCTCGCCCGCGACTTTATCGACGCCGTCGAGGCCGACAAGTCCATGGGTGGCCGCTATCGCCGCGTCGCCGCCAACGAGGACGGCTTGATGGTTTGGGGCAAGAGCGGCAAGTCGCAGTTCTTCCCGTTTGAGAAGCTCGACCACGTACTCGACGGCGAGCGCATCTTTGTTGCCATGTTCGCAGACCAGGGCGTGACGATCCCCAAGGACACCTTTGTTCGCGGCGACGCCGAGCAGTTTGGCTCCTTCCTTAAGGCGCGCATCAACAAAAAGCTCCGCATCGAGACCAAGAAGAAGAAAATGAAGGCCGAGAAGGCTGCAGCCGAGGCCAAGCAGGGAGACAAGGCAGACAAGCCCCAGGACAACAAGGGCAAGCAGTGCAAGCAGAAGAAGGGCAAGAAGAAGCGCTAAGGCCAAGTCAGACAGGCAGCCTCGCATCCCGCTATCCTCCCCATGCACCAGAGCGTGCTACACTAGCAGCATCTATGCCACCGCGAATGGCTCGGCCCCGCGCCCGCCGCTCGCAAACGAACTTTAAACGCACGAGGGTTGGCCATGCCGCTTTTCTCGCAACATACCGCCCGGTTCTCGCCGGACGTCCCTTTGGAGGGCACCAGCTCTCGCGAGCTGCTCAAGCGGTACCAGCCGCTCGAGACGCTTGCGACCGGCGGTTTTGGCTCCATCGAGATTTGCCGCGACACGCACCTGCGTCGTCGCGTGGCCATTAAGCGCATCCCTCTTATCAACGGCTCCGGCATGCCCGCCAGCGACATCATGGATGTACTGCGCGAGGCACATACCGCCGCCATGCTTCAACATCCCAATATCGTGCAGGTTATCGACTTTACGCATGACACCGCCTATGCCTACCTGGTCATGGAGTATGTCGACGGCATGTCGCTGGCCGAGTTTTTGCATCGCGTGGACGGCCACTCGCTCACCTTTGACGAGGCAGCGACCATTGCCGACGCGTTGGGTCAGGCGCTCACCTTTGCCCATGCAAACGGCGTGCTTCATCTGGACATAAAGCCCGCCAATGTGCTCATTGACCACTCGGGCAATGTAAAGCTCACCGACTTTGGCATGGCGCGGCTGTCATCTGCCGGCGGCTTTGGCGGATCGCGCGGCGGCACCATCGGCTACATGCCGCCCGAACAGCTCGATATCGAGACCGGCACGGTCGACGAGCGCGCCGATGTCTTTGCCCTTGCCTGCGTGATCTACGAGGGCCTGTGCGGCAGCGCCCCCTTTATGGCGGCAACGCCTGCCGACTCGCTCGACCGCATCATCGGCGGCGCCACCTACCCCAGCGAGCTGATCCCGCACTTTCCTCCGGGAGCCGAGGCAGCGCTCATGAGCGCCCTCTCCCCTATGCCGCAAGACCGCCCCGATAGCATCGAGGTATTCTGCGACCAACTCCTTGCCGGCTTGGGGAGCGTGCGCGAAGGCCGTCGCAGCTTGGAGCAGATGGTAAGCGAGCTTTCGGACGACGAGCACGCGGCAGACGATATGGAGTCGCTGCCTTACGAGGATAACGCCATCGAAGTCGACCCCGCGCTCGGTTGGGCGGGCACGCGCTGGAGCTGCGCGCGCGATTACACCATGCGCGGTATCTCGGCACTAACGTGTGCAACCTTCAGCTTTTTGCTTATGCAGACAGCGGGCGTCGCGGCTCTTCCCGGGCTGGTCGCCGCGGCCATCGCTATTGGCGCGGCGGCAGGCTTGGCACCGCAGATCGGCTCGGCTATCTCGGCCGTGGGCTTTTTGATGCTCATGGCCAACGCCACCATGCAGGCGCAGGGCATCCTGTCGATGCTGCCGGTCGCGGTCATTTTTGCCGCCGCCATGTCCGGATGGTGGATTGCCTGGGGACGCACCGAAGCGGCCGCGAGCGCGGCACTCACCTGCGCGCTTGCGCTAGGTTGTCTAACCGGCGACGCCATCCTTGCCGCCGGGGCCGCCGCGGGCTTCGCGGCGTTTTGGCTCGGCCCGGCAAGCGCCGCTGCCGCCACGGGTATAGGCGCGCTTTTTGCCCGCCTGGCCGCAGCTGCCCTCCCTACGGGAGGCGTGCTGGGGCTTGGCAATGTCGCCGCAGCGCTGGGCGACGCGTTCCTCTGGGCCGCCTTCGCACTGATTGCAGCAGCAGCCGCGGCAACGTCGCTGCTGCTCAATGCCCATGCCAAGCGCGCCGAGCAGGGGTCAAACTTCGCCGCCATCGTCGCAATTGCCGTCGCCGGTATCGGCTCGGCCGTATCGTTTTGTCTTGCACACCATATGGAAATTGCCAGCCTTGCGGGCACGGTCGTCGCCAAGGCGGCGGTTGCGGGAATCCTATCCTCTATAATCGTTGGGATATGCCTGTATTTGCTCGGATACCAAAGAACCTATACGGAGAGTGATCTTTCGTGAACTTCCTGAACATCTTCGAGGACCACGTGGCCGGCATCTTCGGTGCCACCCGTGCCCCGTTCTCCTTTAAGAAGCTTGCCAAGCAGGCTGCTCGCGACATGGAGGATCAAACTCTGGTGATCAACGGCGTCAACACCGCGCCGGCGCTCTATACCATCCTGATCGCCACCGATGACGATCCCATGCTTGCCCCGTTCTATCCCGAGCTTTCGCGCGAGGTGCGCGAGTTTGTGAAGGCGCAGGCCGAAAAACGCCGCTACGTCTTTGTCGGCGAGCCCCTTGTTCGCTTTATGATCGACCCTCAGCTGCGCGCCGGCAAGTTCTCGGTCTTTGCCGAGAACGTCGACGCTCCCACGCTCGGCCGTCTGTACGAGGAAGAGCGCGCCTATCAAAATGGCCTGGGACAGAACAGCTCGGCCACAAGCCGTGCCGCAAGCGCCCCCCGCGCCGGTCAGCAGCAGTTTGCATCGCCGCAGCAACACCCGGCCGCCATGCCCCAGCAGCAGCCGACACCCCGCGCTGCCACTCCCGACCCGCTCGCTGTGACCGACCCCTTTGCACCCAATGTCCCCGATCCCGCAGCCCCCATCCCTGTGCCGCAAACCGTCTCGCGCGACGCACTTGCCGGTATGGGCGGAGCGGCTGCCACTGGCGCCGCCGTGGGCCTTGGCGCTGCGACCAGCATCGCCTCCAACATGGCAAGCCCCCGCGCCCCGCAGCGTCCGCTCGCCCAACTCGTCGACGTCGTGAGCGGCGAGAGCCACAACATCACCTCCGCGCAGGTGACCATCGGTCGTGAGCGCTCGGTATCCGACATCGCCCTGCGCGACCCCAACGTGTCGCGCCGTCATGCCCAGCTCACCTTTACCGGCTCTGACTGGTCGATCGAGGACCTCAACTCCACCAACGGCACGCTCGTCAACAACCGCCGCATCACGCGCTGCCCGCTGCGCAACGGCGATCTGCTAACGTTTGGCCTGAGCACCTTTGAATTTAGGGGTTAATCGCTTATGAACATCGATATCGTCCTTTTTGCAGGCCGCATCGTACTGGTCGTCCTGCTTTATATCTTCTTGTTCGCCGTCATGAAGACCGGCGTGGGGCTCGTGCGCGGCCAGCGCCGCGACTCTGCCATCTGGACGATCGATGTGGACAAGGGCCCGCGCGGCATCCGCGGTATTCACGTGGATATGCTTGGCCCCGTCATCGTCGGTCGTTCGCCGTCATCTGACATCTGCATCAACGAGCCGTTTGTCTCTGCCTCGCATGCGCGTTTTTCGCTGCAGGGCCCGGCACTTATTATCGAGGACCTCAACTCGCTCAACGGCACCCTTGTTAACGGCCGCCAGCTGGTGGAGCCCGCAACGCTGCGCGAGGGCGACGAAGTCCAGATTGGCGACGTGGTCATGAAGGTGAACCGTCGATGATCGACGAGGAGAACAAGTCCGCAACCATGTCCGAGGCGCTGGCTGCCCCCGCGGCCGTGCCGGCTCATGCCGCCCCGGCGGGCCCTGCGCCCGTGGAGCCCGAGGACACCGTGTTCTCCCTGCCTCTTTCGCATGTAACGCAAGACCATCCAATGCCCATCGATGGCCAGGATGAAGATAATTCCACCGATGCCCCCATCGGCGCGCACGCCGTTGCCGATCAACCTTCGGCACCGGAAACTACACCTGCGCCGGCCCACTTTGCCGAGTCTGTCGCCGCGGCAATCGATGAGAGCGCCGCGGTGTTTTTGGCCCCCGAGCCCGCGGCACCGGTGTTTCCCGTAGTTCCAGCACCCTCCGCAGCGCCCGAGCCCGCATCTACACCGGCACCCGCGGCGGCATCCTCCCCCGCGGCCGCATCGGCGCCCGAGGCCGTGCAGCCTACGGCCGAAGAGATGCCCGTCACAGCGACGGAGGACGCCTCTCAGCCCCACAGCACGCCCGCGCCCGCGCACTTCGCGGCACCCGAGCCCGCAGCCGTCGCCCCGCAAGACGAAGAGCCTGCCGACAACACAACCGAAGTGCCCGCCACGTCTAAAGTCGACGATCCGAGCAACGAGGCCAACGCCGTCTCGCCCGGCGACACGGCCGAGATTGATGTCGCCGCCGTGGAGGCCAAGCTCAAGGACCCTGGTTCGACCATGAGTTTTGAGCCGCTGGCCGACGAGCGCATCGAGACCGATTCGACCTACGATGCCGGCACCACCACGCAACTCATGTGGGGCGCCCGCTCCGATGTTGGCTGCGTGCGTCCGCACAACGAGGACTCCTACCTGGTACAGTCGCCGCTCTTTTGCGTGTGCGACGGCATGGGTGGTCACGCCGCCGGCGAGGTAGCCTCCTCCATCGCGGTCGAGACCATCGCCAAGACGGCGCCACAGGCTGCCGACGCCGCGCGCCTAGCCGCAGCCGTCGAAGCTGCCAACGCCGCCGTCATCGAGGCCGCACTCAACGGCCTGGGCAAGCCCGGTATGGGCTGCACGGCGACCTGCGCCTATATCGAAAACGACATGCTCGCCATCGCCCACGTGGGCGACTCGCGCGCCTACCTGCTCCACGAGGGCACGCTCATCCGCGTGACCCGCGACCACTCCTATGTGGAGGAGCTCGTGGACGCTGGCGAAATTACGGCCGACGAGGCGCGCGTCCATCCCAACCGCTCGGTTATCACGCGTGCGCTGGGTTCGGACCCCGCCATGTATGCCGACCACTTTACCCTGCACATCGAAGAGGGCGACCGCCTGATCCTGTGCTCGGACGGCCTTTCGAGCATGATTCCCGATAGCGAAATCGAAAACATCGCCACGCAATCGTCTACGGCGCAGATTTGCGTCGACAACCTGGTGGACGCCGCGCTCGCTGCCGGCGGCCACGACAACGTGACGGTAGTCGTTGTGGACCTGGTCGACGACGGCGTCATGCGCGAGGCGAAGCGTGTTCGCCGCCGCAACGTCACCATTGCCGCCATCCTGGGCATCGCTTTTGTGCTGGCGGCAGCCATCTGGGCCTACGCGGGCGTCACCGGCTCGTATTACCTGGGCACCTACAAGGACACCGTCGCGGTCTACCGGGGCATTCCCGGCAAGCCGCTCGGCCTTAAGCTGCACTGGCTCGAGAGCACGACCGCCATCAAGCTATCCGACCTACCCGAAGACACGCAGAATCGCCTGAAAGCAGGCATTCCGCAAACGAGTGTTGACGACGCGCAGGACACTATCTCCAAGTACCGTCATCAAATCGATGAGGAACAGACCCGCCAGGTGATCGACGCGCAAACGATTCGCGACAACACCGACCAGGAATCGACTTCCAAATCGAATTCCGAAAAAACCGCCGAACAGTCCGCCGAGGCCGAAGCCTCCGATAAGAATTAGAAAGGGAGTGCCGCTTATGAGTCGCCGCAACACCGAAATGCTCTTGCTCATCGCCTCGGCGTTCCCCGTCATCCTGCTGTATGCGATGTACGTGCTCACCGCAGGCGCTTCCATCTCGTTTGAAACGCTCGCCGTGCCGATCGGTCTCTTTGCCGCCTTCGCCGCGGCGCATATCGCCGTGCGCATCCTGGCGCCCGGTGCCGATCCGGCCATCCTTCCCATCGTCTTTGTGCTTTCGGGCATCGGCATCACGTTCGTAACGCGTCTGGCACCCGCCCTCGCCATCTCGCAGCTCGTCATTCTGTTTGTCTCGGTGGCACTGATGGTGGGCACGCTCGCGATGATCAAGAATCTCGATGTGGTCATGCGCTACAAGTACACCTTTGGCATCATCGGCATCATCTTGCTGATGCTGCCCATCTTTATCGGCACCACCATCTCGGGCTCCAAGCTGTGGATTCGCATCGCCGGCTTCACCATCCAGCCCGGCGAGTTCGCCAAGATTTTTATCGTATTGTTCTTGGCCGGATACCTAGCCGAGAACCGCGAGCTACTCTCCATCTCCAATCGCAAGATCTTGGGCCTCAAGGTCCCGCGCCTGCGCCTGCTGCTACCGCTGTTCGCTGTGTGGGGTGTATGCCTTCTGGTCGTTGTCTTCGAGCGCGACTTGGGCTCCGCCGTGCTGTTCTACACCATCTTCTTGCTGATGCTCTACGTCGCCACGGGACGTTTCTCGTATGTCGTCATCGGCCTTGCGCTTTTGGCAGTGGGTGCCGTGGGCGCCTACAAGTTCCTGTCGCATGTCCAGGTACGTTTCCAGATCTGGGCCGACCCCTTTAAGGATGCCCAGGGCCAGGGCTACCAGATTGTGCAATCCCTTTTCTCGTTGGCTGACGGCGGTCTTATCGGCGT
Organism: Collinsella sp. HCP3S3_D1; assembly: GCF_052064015.1. Taxonomy (NCBI): domain Bacteria; kingdom Bacillati; phylum Actinomycetota; class Coriobacteriia; order Coriobacteriales; family Coriobacteriaceae; genus Collinsella; species Collinsella sp. HCP3S3_D1. Next base: position 20,518 of record NZ_JBQHWK010000024.1, on the reverse strand, counting down.
TGGCATCGGTAATGGCATGGCCAATAACATCCCCGTCGTCGAGTCCGACTTCATTTTCTCGGCCATCGGCGAGGAAATGGGCCTTTTGGGCGGCGGCGCCGTACTCGTCCTGTTTATGCTCTTTGCCGTGCGAGGCCTGACCACGGCCGCCCGCGCTAAGTCCGACCTTGCCGCATTTAGCGCCACGGGCCTCACGGCCGCCATTAGCTTCCAGGCCTTCTTGATCGTTGGCGGCGTTACCCGCCTGATTCCGCTGACCGGCGTCACCCTGCCCTTTATGAGCCAGGGCGGCTCCTCGCTGCTGGCGAGCTTTATCATTGTCGCGCTTTTGCTGCGCGCCGGCGATGAGGCCACCGGTCGCGAAGCCGAGCTCACCGGTACCGGTACCATGGCCGCCATCACTGACGACCAGGTCGCTTCTGCCGCGGCGCATGCCGGCACGCGCTTCGCTTCTTCGTCTTCCTACGGCCGTGGCAGCCACTCCACCGGCTCGCGCATGCGTCGTCGCCTGCTCGATACGCCCGAATCTGGCGTGCTCGGCCGCGTGGCGCTCGCTAACCGCCTAACCCGCGCGGTGTTTGCCTTTACGGCCCTGTTCGCCATCCTCATCGGCAACCTCACCTATGTCCAGGTCATCAAGGCCAAGGATTACCAGGATATGCCGACCAACAATCACACCATCGCCCGTTCCAAGTACATCCAGCGCGGCTCCATCATCACGTCCGACGGCGTGACGCTGGCCGAATCGCTGCAACAGGAGGACGGCACCTACGTACGCTCCTACCCTAACGGCAACCTGGCCGCCCATGTGGTTGGCTATGTGAGCCAGCAGTACGGCACCGCCGGTATCGAGAGCGTGATGAACGACACGCTCACCGGTTCCAAGGATTACTCCAGCTGGAACAACGCCATCGCGTCGCTCGCGGGCCAAAACCAGCCGGGCAACACCGCCAAACTCACCATCGACTCCCGCATCCAGACGGCTGCCGAACAGGCTCTCAAGGGCTTTAAGGGCGCCGTTGTGGTCATGGACCCGCGCACTGGCGCGGTGCTCGCATGTGCCAGCTCGCCCACCTACGACAACACCAACATCGACGCCCTGCTGCAATCGGGTGGCGGTGAGGACGGTTCTATGTACGACCGCGCCATGGACGCCCTCTATACTCCGGGCTCCACGTTTAAGGTCGTCACGCTTTCGGCGGCGCTCGAGTCCGGTGCAGCGACGCTCGACACCACCTATAGCGCTCCGGCCGAGATGGAGATCGGCGGCGCTGCCGTCACCAATGCCGACGACATCGGCTACGGCACCATCTCGCTCCGCCGCGCGTTTGCCGTGTCGTCCAACGTCGCCTACGGCCAGCTGGCCCGCGACCTCGGCGCCGAGACGCTCGTCAACCAGGCGAACGCCTTTGGGTTTGGCCAGTCGCTCGGCCAAGACTTCTCCACCACGCCCTCCATCATGCCCGACCCGTCGGTGATGACGGAATGGGAGCTCGCCTGGGCCGGCGCCGGCCAGCCCGTCGGCATGGACCACACGCCGGGTCCGCAGACCACCGTCATGCAGAACGCCGTTATCGCGGCGGCCATCGCCAACAGCGGCGTCGTCATGGACCCGTTCTTCGTTGCCCAGGTGCTCGCCCCAGACGGAACCGTGGTCAAGACCACGCAGTCCCGCTCACTGGGCCAGGCCGTCAGCGCCACCACGGCCGAACAGGTCAAACAGGCCATGCTCGACGTCGTTCAATCCGGCACCGGCACCGATGCCCAGATTCCGGGCGTCAAGGTTGCCGGCAAGACCGGCTCTGCCGAGATCGTCGGCACCAAGGTCAACTCGATGTTCGTCGGTTTTGCGCCTTACGATTCACCCACGGTCGCCATCTCGGTAGCCTTGGAGGATTACGACAAGCACGACGTCGAGGCGGCAAAGATCGCCGGCATCGTCCTGACCGCGGCGCTTGCCGCCCAGGGAGCGTGATGCCCGTGATTGATGCGCAAGCATGGGGCGTGCCGCGGCCGATAACACTAGCGGCAATGCGCCACACGGCCCCAGCGGCCTCAAATTTGGTACTACACACATCGTTGAGCGAATAGTCATGTTAGGAGCAGGAATGGAACAGAGGGTCCTCGGGGGAAGATACCTCCTCAAGGATAAGGTAGGGACAGGCGGCATGGCGACCGTCTACCGTGCACAGGACCAGGTCCTCGACCGCACGGTAGCTATCAAAATCATGCTGCCGCAATATGCCGGCGACGCCACCTTTGCTGCACGCTTTAAGCAGGAGGCCCAGGCAGCCGCCGGCCTCTCCTCCCCCTATATCGTCGGCGTCTACGATTGGGGCAAGGACGGCGACACCTATTACATCGTCATGGAATACCTGCGCGGCACCGACCTTAAGAGCGGCATCAAGAGCCACGGCGCCCTTGATCCCAAAAAGGTCGCTCAGATCGGCTCGCAGATCAGCTCCGCACTTTCGGTCGCCCACAAGCACGAGATCATCCACCGCGATATTAAGCCGCAGAACATCATGGTGCTGCCCGACGGCAACATCAAGGTCATGGACTTTGGCATCGCGCGCGCCAAGAACAGCCACCTTACGCAGGACAACAACGTTTTGGGCACCGCCCACTACGTAAGCCCCGAGCAGACCCGCGGGCAGGATCTAGGCCCCACCTCGGACATTTACTCGCTGGGCGTCGTGATGTACGAGTGCGCCACCGGCCGCGTGCCTTTCGACGGCGACGATGCCATCTCGGTCGCACTCAAGCAGGTCAACGAGCTGCCCGTGCCGCCGAGCCAGATCAACTCCGGTGTCGATGCCGATCTTGAGCGCATTATCCTCAAGTGCATGGAAAAAGATCCGGCTAACCGTTTCCAGACGGCCGACGAGCTGCGTCAGGTGCTCAACAGCTACCTGTCTGGTCGCGCCGTCAACGTGCCGGAGCCTACGCGCGTTATCGGCGCCGTTGGCGACCTGGGTGCCACCAAGACCCGAGAGCTATCCGACCAGACGCGCGCCATGGTACGCCCCGTCTCGGGCGTGAGCGGACAAAATAACGCTCGCAGCTCCGTCTCGGGTTCAACCGGCTCTTACGCCACCGAGCAGCCCAAATCCAACAAGAACAAGATCATCGCCGCCGTAGTTGCTGCGGTAGCCGTAATCGGCGTCATCGTGGCCTTTGCCACAGGGCTCTTTGGCGGCGAGCAGGTCACCGTGCCCGACGTGCTGGGCAAGGATCAGCAGACTGCCGTCGAGCTGATCAAGGAAGCCGGCCTCGAGCTCGGCACCATCGACCAAAGCTACAACGACGATGTCGACGAGGGCAAGGTCGCCGAGCAGACGCCCAACGGCAACACCAAGAAGGCCAAGGGCACCAAGGTGAACCTGGTAATCTCCAAGGGCCCCAAGCCCTCCGAGAAGGTTGAGGTTCCCCAGCTCGTTGGTCTGACCAAGGACCAGGCAGAGGCGGCGCTGGCAAGCGTCGGCCTTAAGGGCAATGCCACCGAGGAAGCCAACGAGGCCGAAAAGGGCGAAGTCTTTGAACAGGGCACCGATGCGGGCAAGGAAGTCGAGAAGGGCACGACCATTTCGTACAAAGTCTCGAGTGGACCCGACACCACCTCCGTTCCCGATCTGACCGACATGACCGAGGCTCAGGCACGCAACGCCCTCGATATGGCCGGCTTCGGCGTCGATGTGACCTACCAGGAGAACGATTCCGTCACCGAGGGCACCGTCATTAGCTGGAACCCCAGCGGTAAGCAAAAGCCCGGCGCCACGATTACCGTCGTCATCGCCAAGAAGTCCGGCAAGGCAAACGTTCCGGGCAACCTGTACGGCAAGAGTATCTCCTCCGCCGTCACCGCGCTCAACAACGCCGGATTCTACAACATCGCATTCTGCGATCAGAACGGCAACCCCGTGAGTGGTAACGAAAACGCCACCGTGACGGGCGTCTCCCCCACTGGCAAGCAGTCCACCGACAGCACGATCACGCTGACGGTTTCGATTTCTGGCTCTGGCACCGATTCAGGCGACGATTCCGGCACGACCAACTAGTCATCGAGACATTGCCCACAGCAGCTGATGCCACAAACATATTCGCTCACAGGCGCCCGCTTGCTCCCCCAGCAAGCGGGCGCTTTCTTTATCCGAAGCAGTGAAAACTACGGTATGCCTTTAAACCAGAAGAGCCCGGTACCGCAGTGGTACCGGGCTCGATATTGCTCTGGTGCCCCCAGGCGGATTCGAAAACTCCCCCGCGGGGAAATCGGTGACGCGGGTGTCGACGGCCCGAATCCGGCGAGCGCGACATGGCCTGCAGGGGACTGACCGAGCACTCGGAGAGCGCCGGTTGAGCCGACGCCGAGAAGACGCGATCGACAGGGGGCGTCGCACGACGGCGCTCGGCGACCCGGCGCGAGAGGCCCCCGCCCGGCGACCACGGAGGAGCGATGGCGACTACTGGAAGCCATCGAGCGAAGCCGCTCGGCGAACGGGGCCGGTGTGAGCGGAGGCGGACGAAACGCGGCCCCGGGGAGCGTTGCCAGGGAGCCGCAGCGAGAGCGGCGCCATGCGTCGCGGGCCCCGCCCATAAGCGGGACCCATCAGCCGCGAGGCCAATTGTTATGGCGGTCCTACGATGGAAGCCGGTCTAGAAGTCTATCGTCCCCGCAACGTCCTCGACGTTCTTTCGATAGGCTGACCGAGCAGCCTCTTCGCGAGCTTGGCGTTTCCGTTCCCTCTCAAGATATTCGGCCTCAAGTTTGTTAGCTTCTTCCACGCACAAGACGAGGGTGTCACGGTGATAGTCCCTAACTTCTTCGACGGTGGTCCCATTAAGGATTATTTCGTCGCCGACGACCGATGCGATATGGGGCCTATGCATGGTGGTAAATCTTGGCGGCAAGTCCCAGGACTTCAAGAAGAGCTCGCGCCACAGAGAGCTGGGGCGTCTCGACAATCGGAATGGCACTTCGTACAGGGCACTCCCCCTCGTTCCATCGTTCCTCGGTTCTCCCACCTCATCGACCACAATACCGACAATTCTGATGGGCTCAGAGCCCTCGCCCTCTTCTTCGCGTTTTTTCGAAGATGTCTGAGCGATGCGGCGCTTGGGCGCAACCGACGGCTTCTTCTTGACCCCATAAAGGGTCGCAAGCAAATCGTTATAGCCACGAGACTCGACTCCATCGCCCAAGTCGACCGCCAATTTCCCCTTGAGGAAGGTCGGGAGACATTCCTCGACGCCCCCTTCCTTTATTACCGGGATAAACTTCCTCTCATTATGCCCAGAGAACAGTTCTCCGCTGATGATATGGCCCTCGTATCCAACCCCACCGATTCTCGCATCGGCCTTCTGCTTATATGCTGGGGTGCAGACAATAAGAACATAGTCCGATGATCTGACCGACTGCTCCATGAACTGAGGCAACCTGTCACCCAGTTCGAGATCATATTGGTCCAGGACTGCATCGATCCCGTCCGACAGAAGGCGGTTGGCCAGCGCCTTTACCCATTCGAGGTGTTCTTCGCTTTCCCATGCGTAGGATATGAAAACCTTAGTCAACATGACCCCCAAAGACTAGTCCGTAATCTACAGCCGCTCATATGCCCTCTTCACGAACTCACCCATTAGCCTCCTGCGCTGACCGAGGAAGTCCTCGTAATCAAGCTCTTCGAACCCGAGGGGCAGGGCGTGTTCCTCGCAGTTGCGGCGGTATTCGTCCTCGCCCAGGGCTTCACGGTACCTCCTGACGTACTCGCTCGGCGCGTCATCCGAGATGTAGATGTTGTTCTGGTAGTCAACGAGGGTGAAGTTACCTCGGTTGCTGCGCTGCGAAAGGTAACCCTTGGCCCTCAGGTAGTTATCTGGGAACAGATGGTGCTTGTCCAGGGCCTTCTTGGAGCCCGACGAACCGGTAAGCAGCAGCTGAGAAAGAGGGGCCGTGCTGAACAGTGCCTTGGCACCGAGCACAACCTGAGCCGCGACGAAGCCCCACCAGGTCGGACCCGTCGCCTCGTTTGCATCAAGGGAGCTGGGCAGCGTAATGGAGAAATAATCGTCCGTCATGATGGCGGCAAGCCTACGGTCGAAGTACGCCTGAAACTCGTCGGCAGTATCAAGGCGCGAGACGTCGTTAAGCTGCTGCTCGAACTCGGATTCGAAGGACCCCACATAGAGCCCCGTTATGGCTGCGGCGAAATACCAGCGCCGCACGAGCCCGCGCACAGCCAGTGGCTCCATGTCGAACTCATAGCGCCCGATAAGGTAGAACGCATAGCAGAACATGAGCGCGTTGCCCGACCCCACCTGGTCGGAGCAGACGTAGCCCGCCTCCGCCAGCGTGTTGATGAAGGCGTGCCAGTTGTTCAAGTCAAGCACGAGATCGAGAGCACGACCGAACGTGGCAAAGTTCTCGGCCCTCGTCTCGGGCGTCGTTTCCTTTGTCTTGAGATCTCGCCCGCGAAGAATCTGGTAGGCATAACGCAGGCGACCCCTCTTGAACCCCACGCCCACCGTGGCGCGAATGATATGCGTCGGCGAGACGGTCATGAGCGGGTTGTACGAGGTGCCCTTTGCGGGCGCATGGCTCATGGCGCAGAACTCCTCTATGCGCTCCCTCATGGCAGGTTCGTAGACCGAAAGCAGGGTCATGATGAAGTCATCCTGCTTAAGCGCCTGCCCTTGCGAGTTCACACGCACAAAGATGTCCGATACGGTCTCCTCGTCCGCCGATTCGGAAATCTCCAGCGTCGGCAGAAGATAACGCTCAAGCCCGAGCAATGCGTTGAGCCCACTCTCGACGGCATCCTCGCCGCCATCGTCGAGCTCGGGTTCGCCCTTTTTGGCATTCGCCTCGTTAAGGCGTTTGATGAACGCTCTGCGATAGGCGCTCAGCTTGTTGTCGTGGTTCGCTGCAAAAGCCTCGGATACGTCCGGCACATAGTGCGAATCCCTCTCGGTCGAGGCGTCGGCATTCTTGAATGAGCGTGCGATGGGGTCGTAGGCGATCTTCACCGTACGCTCCCTGAAGTTCTTGTCTCGCACGGGTACGCCGTACAGAGAGCTCAAGAGGGCAGTGAGCCTCTGCTGCCCGTCGATGACAAGGGACTTGGGAACGGCATACACCTTTTGGTTCGAGCCTATGGCAGACTTCTTGCCCGCATTATCGCTCGGAGAGTCCCACAACATCACATAGCCGATAGGGTATCCGCGGAGCATGGAATCAAGCAAATCACGGACCTTTTCGTTTCCCCACACGAAGGGTCGTTGCAGATCGGGCAGGCCGATCTTGCCCGTCTGAACATCCTTCAGGATGTTACCAACCTCTAGCGATATGGGGGTATAGATGGAGTTAGGCATTGGCGGTATTCCTATCTCTACATTTGTATAACTCGTCGCTCAATTCTTGATTTCTGTCGATGAAGGAGCAGAGCAGCTCACGGTCAATCTGGTATTGATAGTTGGGGCGTTCTTCGTCCTTGGCCTTAACCTTCGTTCGGAGCTCCTGTCGCCCATCATGCGTCACCGGAAAACTGTGAATGATTCTGTTCCTCTCATTTCCAAGATCACAGAGCAGTTCCAGGATTCTTACATCCTCTTCGTTCACAAGCCATTTCTTTCCTTCGTCCTTGAGCCGCCCCGTCGTCATGTCGGTAAGCTCATACCAATTGGGAGCCCCGGCGTGCATAAGATTCTCTACAAAGAAGGAGACGTTCGAGTTGAATACGTATACCGCCTCCCCAAGAAGGGTCAGGTATTCCTCGTCAGGCAGGGAGAAACGCGTGGGGTGGATCATTCGCTATCACCGACCTTCTTGGCGTACAGGTTGAAGAGATGGGCGACTATCTTCTCCTCGTCCCCACCGAAGTCGACGCCATAGGCGGCTTCGACGGCGGCGTCGAGCGCCTCGTGCGCTGCCATCAGCTCGGGGAAGAACGTCTCGTTCTTGGGATCGTACATGTCCGCGAGCGTTGCACCTTCTTGAGCATCCCGGGCGTCGAGCACGGCTTGGGCGCAACGCTCGACTTCCTCGCGTTGGGATTCCGTGGGCTCGGGCCAGACGAAGTTGTTGTAGACGATGCCTCCCGAGTAGCGGTAATCAGATTTGAGACGACCTGCAACCGTGCGCATCCATGCATTGTGAAACTGAGACTGAAGCACGCCAAAGTGATAGAGGGAGGCGTTAGGGATAAGGAACACCAGGTCACTGCAGAGCGTCTCTGGACCCACGAAACCCATAGGGATATAACGCCTACGCTCGGATGATACCTTGGGGACCACGATCGAGTTCCCCTTCGGCATATTTTCAACGTGAAAATGAGCTGGTCTGTCTGCGAGCTTTCGAGTTGGCACGCTTTTACTAGCCAAACGATATTCGCGAACAGCCTCGATGCGCTCACGACAGCGGGGAAGCTCCTTCAACTCCGCAAAGGTAGCGTCTCCAAGATAGAGACACCAGCGGCTTTCACCATGCAGGAATTCCCTGGAACCAATCCACCTGTGAAAGTACGACTCGGCTCCTGGTTCTTTATTTAGGAAATCAGTCTTCTCCTCATCGGCGAACAGGTAGAAGCCGCCGTCAATGGGCTTGTTTCCAATTCCGATTTTGGGAACATCACAAATAGGCTTATTCCGATTCCAAATAAATGCGTCTGGAGCATCGGAAAGGTATGCATTGATGCTCTTCGCGGCTTTCTTAACTTCAGCCGTATCGGGCGTGCCGTGGACATACAGTCTCTTCTCGCAGTTCTCCCGCGAGAAGCCCACGATGACGCAGAACACGTGGGCCTTATCCGCCGCCTCGTTGTCCCAACGGAACGTGTTGTGAGCGAAGTCGATGTGGATACCCAGGTCGTGCAGGGGTTTCCAGAGGTTGGCGACCTGCTCGCTCTGACATATCGAGTTGGTAGAGACCAGGGCGCAGCGCGTACGCTTTCCCTGCGTGAACCTCGCGGCCTTCATGTACCAGGCCCCGCAGTAGTCGATGTTGCCTGCGTTCTTCGCTCCGTCGAAGACCTCAAGAAGCTCTACCTTCTGCTCCTTGGACTGGTTGCGAGCACCCAGGAACGGCGGGTTGCCTACAAGATAAGTAAGGTCATCGGGGAACACCTCGGACCAATCGGTCTTGAGGGCGTTGCCCTCATGAAGGTTGCTGAGGCTCCTGAGCGGCAGGAAGTCGAAGTCGTAGCCGACATATATCTCCTGCGTCTTACGCAGCATCTGCTCCTCGGTGATCCACAGGGCAGTCTTTGCGACCGAGACGGCGAAATCGTTTATCTCGATGCCATACAGCTGGTCGAGGGAGACGCGGACGGGACTGCCCTGCGCAATGACGAGGGACGTCTGCCCCGCGTTGCCGGTCTCCTCGCTGAGCTCGTCTTCGATGATTCGGTTCTCGATGGTGCGCAGCTGCCGGTACGCCTCGGTAAGGAAGTTGCCCGAGCCGCATGCCGGGTCGCCGATGGTGATGGAGGCCACCTTGTCGTGCAGCCTCGCCAGGGTCTGCTTGCGCTTGGCAGCTGTCCTCTCACCCTCGGCCTCGTGCAGTTCATCCCACAGCTCGTCGAGGAAGAGCGGCCTGAGGCAGCGCTCAATGTTCTCGACGCTCGTATAGTGCATGCCCCCGGCGTGGCGCGTCTCGGGGTTCAGTGTGCCCTCGAACACGCCGCCGAAGATGACGCCCGAAATCTCGTGCCAGTCGAAGTCCTGGGACGCGTCGGTGATGGCCTCGAGGATCTCCGGGGTCATCTGCGGGACGATGATGGAGGAGTCGGCGAACAGACCGCCGTTCACGTAGGGGAAGGCTGTGAGGTCGTCGTCCATGTACTCGTCCCTCTGCTCTAGAGGCGTGTCGATTGTCTCAAACAATTCGACCAGTTTGCGGCGGAGCTTCGCGGGGTCCCCCTCGCAGTACCTGCCGAACGCCTGATGCGATTGCAGGAGGTCGGCGTCCTCGGCGTAGAGCAGGAAGATGATTCGGGTGATGAGCACGTTGAGGGAGCGCTGCTCCTCTTTTGCCCGCTCGTCCCTCTCCTCAATGTGGTGGTACTGCTTGGCGAGGGCATCGTAGAGCCTGGAGACGTAGGCCCCGGCCTCGACGGAGAGCTGCTGCTCCTTATGCAGGCGGCTCGTCTCGTTAGAGGTCAGGAAAGACAGGAGATACAGGCTGTCCTGGAGCTCTTCGAGGGAGAACTCTTGCACGGTGTCCTCGGGCCGCTCGTTGTCGAGGTCGTAGAGGCGGAAGGTCCCGAAGTTGCACGTCATCACCCAGCGGGGGCGCTCGGAGTACGGCAGGTGCCGCGCGTACCACATGGCCTGCTGGATCGGCGTCTCCATGCCGCCGTTCCTGGGTTCGGGCTTGTCGAGGTCGATGCCCCACGACTTCTGCTCGCACAGGAAGTTGTGGTCGGAGACGAACACGTCGATGCGACGGCCTCTCACCTTCCGCTCGAAGTCGACGAAACTGTCTATGGTGTTGGACGGGATGCCCAGGACGTTGATGAGCAGGTCGACCCAGAACTTCTGCGTATCCTGCTGCTCGTTGTTGGAGCCTGCGGGGATGGCACCGAGGCGCTTCTTCCACCGTTTGACGAACTCCTTTGCCTCCTTCTTGCTGGCAGGCATACCGGACCTCCTGCGTCGTTGTCTCTTCCGGACAATTTTAAGGCGTAAGGGCAGTACTGCGAACGGAAGAGGCGAGTTTTCAAAGGCCCACGGCATCGGAGGATCCCGAATGAAACCCGAAAACGCCGGGGCCGCTGGAGACTCGCCCATACCGCTGCGATGTCACCCAAGATTCTCAAGGCCTTCCATGGCCGAAAGGCTTCTTATAAGCCTGTAGGCAGTGGGAAGCCTTGAGAACCGGACATTTGTGTGAAAATTCGGAGTGAAATATGGAGATGAGCTGTTGTCGTCATGGGGCTTTCTTGCACCCCTCTACCGTCCACTTCGCTCTATCTATCCAAAAACAGGTCAGACAATTTTTACCATCTGACCTGCTGTTTTTCTGGTGCCCCCGGGCGGATTCGAAAACTCCCCCGCGGGGAAATTGGTGACGCGGGTGTCGACGGCCCGAATCCGGCCTTTAGACCAGAAGAGCCCGGCACCGTAGCAGTACCGGGCTCGATGTTCCTCTGGTGCCCCCGGGCGGATTCGAACCGTCGACACCCGCTTTAGGAGAGCGGTGCTCTATCCCCTGAGCTACGGAGGCATGTTGTACTAGTGTAGCAGATTTACTGCATCGCCATACGTCGCATGACTAGACTTCGAAGTTGCGGTGGAATAGTTCCTGTCTGAAGCATCTAAAGCCGTATTTAGGAACTATTTCACCGCAACTTATGAGGAGCTAGTTGCCTTTGTGGAAGAGGTTTTTGATAACGGAGGGGATGCTCTTGGCGCCCTTGGCCGTCACATCGATAAAGTCGGGCGAACGCACGAGTTTATCCTCGTCGACGTACTTGCGAACTGCACGAAGCGTCTCTTTGTCGTCGCGCGTCGAAAACGTAAAATGGCCGTTATCCTTGGTAAAGATAGCAAAACGCGTGATCTTCTTAGTGCCGCGCAAAACCTCGGCGGCAATATAGTCGACCTCGTCCCACGGAATTTGAATAAAATCCTCGGGATTGCGCTCGTTGTAATACTCGAACGCCTTATTGCCCACCATCACGTTACCGTGGCTGGTAAGCCCCATCAGGCAGGTTGCCGGTGTTGCCAGATCGACCGTGCTGTTCTGAGATTGCGCCATGCGCGCCTCGCCCTCCAAATAAAACAATCGGACCGCATCCAGTGTACCCACCGGGTGCGGTCCGTTTCAATGGCTCAAAAGCCCTTGCCTAGCAACTCTCGGTCGTAAGCCGAAGCGCGATTACATGAAGCCGCAAACGCGACCGATGATACCGACGGCGAAGAGAGCCAGAATGATGACAATCGGGCTGACCTTCTTCTTGAGCAGCTTGCAGACGAACAGCGTCAGGCACACGGCAGCAAGGCCGGGGATGAGCTGATCGAGGTTAGCCTGAAGCGTGGTGACCTTCACCTGATCAAGAGCGGTAGCACCGACGGAGTTGTACATCGTCAGCGCTTCCTTGATGCCCTCGGCACCGGAAGGCAGGTTAGCCCAGTCAATGAAGGCGCCGGCAGACTGCGTGACCTTGGAGACGACCGGGGTGAAGGAGATGGACACCCAGCGCTCGACCAGGGCGCCGATGATGAACATACCCAGGATGGAAGCGCCCTCGGTAACCTTGCCCATCAGACCGCCGGAGAGGTCCTTGGCGATGGAGGAGCCGACCTTATAGCCAAACTCCTGTGTGTACCACAGGAAGGCGTAACGGATGATGTTCCACGCGAAGAAGAACAGCAGCGGACCGGCGATGCTGCCGGACAGGGCCAGGGAAGCGCCCAGAGCGCCCAGGATCGGGCGAAGGGTGAACCAGAAGGCGGGGTCGCCGACGCCGGCGAGCGGGCCCATCATACCGACCTTGACGCCCTGAATGGCGACGTCATCGATCGGTGCACCGTTGGCGCGCTCCTCCTCGAGAGCGAGGGTAACGCCAATGACGGGGGCGGAAACATAGGGATGGGTGTTATAGAACTCCAGGTGGCGCTTAAGCGCGGAAATCTGGTCGTCCTTGCTGGTGTAGAGCTTCTTGATCGCAGGGATCATTGCGAAGCACCAGCCGCCATTCTGCATACGCTCGTAGTTCCACGAGCCCTGAAGGAACTGATGACGGAAGCAAACCTTCTTGCGGTCAGCCTTGGTGAGCTGAATCTTGTTCTCTGCCATATGTATCACTCCCCTCCTACTCGTAATCGTTCAGAATGTCGCCGAGCGGGTCACCGGAGCCACCGCCCATGCCGCCACCCTGCTTGGCCAGATCCTTGAGGCCAAGGTAGATGAGGGCAAGGGAGATGCCGATGAGGCCAAGAGCGATCAGCGTGAGCTGAGGGATGGCAGCAAGGACAAAGCCGAGGATGAAGAACGGCCAGGTCTCCTTGGTGGCCATCATGTTGATGACCATGGCGTAACCGACGGAAGCGACCATGCCGCCGCCGACAGCCATGCCGCCGGACAGCCAGTCGGGCATAGCGTTAAGCGCGTTGGTAACCGCCTCGGCCGGGATGATGCACAGAAGTACTGCCGGGATGGCGATACGAAGGCCCTGCATGAGGATGGCGGCGTACTGCCAGCGCTCGATGCCGGAGAAGTCGCCCTTCTCGGCGCAACCGTCCATGGCGTGAGCGATAGCGGTAGCCAGGGTACGGCAGATCATGGTCAGGAACAGGCCAGCGACCGACAGCGGGACGGCGACGGCGATGGCGGCGGTAACGGCCTTGGCCGAATCGGTGGCGCCACCGTTGAGGGCGAGCACCATGATAATCGAAGAAGCGACCGAGGCCAGAGCGGCGTCAGGCGCGACGGCGGCGCCGACGTTAGCCCAGCCAAGGGCCATCATCTGGAGCGAACCGCCCAGGAGGATGCCCTCCTGAAGGTGACCGGTTACGAGACCGATAAGCGTGCATGCCACGAGCGGCTGATGGAACTGGAACTCATCCAGAATGCCTTCCATACCGGCAAGCAACGCGACAATCGCAACAAGCAGAATAGTGATTGCAGACATGTATCGGACCCTCCTTTACTATGCTTGAGCGGCCAGTTCGGCCTTAGCTTTCTTCAACATGGCGTCGAGATCCTCGGAGGAATCCGAAGGAACCTTGCGGACCTCGAACTTGACGCCCTTGGCCTTGAGGGCCTCGAGAGTCTTAACGTCGTCATCGCCCATAGCGACGGCGTTGGTGACGACGACCTTGCCCTTGGAGTGAGCCATGGAACCGATGTTGACTTCCTTGATGTCGACGCCGGCCTCGATAGCCTTGAGCAGATCCTGCGGGTTCTCAAAGAGCAGCATGGCCTTGGTGTCACCAAAGCGCGTGTCCTTGACAACCTCGGCCATCTTCTTGATGGGCACGACGTTGGCATGGACTCCCGGAGGGGCAGCCTGCTCGATCATGGTCTTGCGGAGCTCGTCGTGAGCAACGCCGTCGGAAACCACGATGATGCGGTTGGGGTTGATCTGCTTGGTCCACGTGGTGGCCACCTGACCATGCAGCAGACGGGTGTCGATACGGACGTGGGCGATCTTGATGTGCCCATCGCCGATGACCGTTCCCGGAGGGATGGCGCCTGCAGGAGCAGCGGCGGCCGTGGCCGGCTTCTTCTCCTCGGGCTCCAGAGACTCGGGCTTGACGCGCACGCCAGCCTTAGCCTCAGTCACGAGATGTTTTGCGATCGCATGTGCAGTGTTCTTTGCGTCAAAGCGCTGCGAATATGCCTCGATGAGCATAGGCAGGTTGACACCGGTGACGATAGCCCAGGAATCGTGGCCCTCGATGAGACCGCTGATCTGGTTGAACGGCGTGCCGCCCCACAGATCAACGAGGAAGAGCACCTGCTCCTGGTCCTCGAAGGAAGCGATTGCTTCCTCGACCTTGGCACGGAAGTCGTCGGGGCCCATGCTCGGCTCGAGCGAGACCACGGCCACAGACGGCTGATCGCCAAAGACCATCGAGCCCGTCTGCTTGATTCCGGCTGCCAAGTCCCCGTGGCTAGCAAGAACAATACTTACCATCACATAACCTCCTCTTTGTCTACGTATTTCCTACACGACATGAAAGGAGTATACCTGTTCGTCCTGTAAAATTATAGAGAAAAATGCGAATGATTGGATAATTTGTTTAAACGTCTAGGTTTGTTACAAGTTGATTACGTTACTGCTTTTTGACGGATTACACGCCAAGGCATCACTTATCAAGCCATTCATTTTACAGATACAAGCAGGCTGGTCATTAATATCGATTTTAGGCAAGCGCGAATGCGCTTGTACTGCAGTTATTTTGTTTAAACAGACATAACTTGACTATTAGCGTGACTTATGCACTAACGTAAGTAGTCATTGGGGACGTTCTTAAACGACTAGTCAAACAAGAACGTCCCCAACGACTAGGGGCTAGACGATGTGGAGGGGGTTGGCAGCGTCGACGGCATCGGGGGCGTCGGAGAGGCCGTCGGGAGCAGCATCTGGCGGGTCCTCGTCGGGGGTCTCAATCTGCTTGATCATGACCTCCTGGCCCTGCAGCAGGTATGTCTCGCCGCTACCGCAATGGGGACAGATCTTGCCGTGCTCGACCGTCGCATAGTCGCGGCCGCACGCCTCGCAATGCGTCACGGCCTCGACAGGCTCCACGATAAGCTCCGTGCCCTCGGTGATAGGCTTTTTATCTGCCGCCCAGCGCCAAGCGTCGAGCAGCAAGTCGGGAACGACGCCCGAGACCTCGCCCAGCAGCAGCGTGACGCTCGAAACGCGACTCACGCCATTGGCGCGCGCCACGTTCTCGACATCGCGAATAATGTGATAGACGATTCCCAATTCATGCAAGGTAGAAACCTTTCAGCAACGGTTGATGCGATGTCAGCCAAACGTCAGCGAGCGGCGATCCAGGTGCCCCAGGTTGCCCCGAAACAAGGCGTCCGCTGGGCTTTTTGCCCGCGGCGCCGCAGTTGAGGGGCAAGATGGGGTATCTGGGCGCCGCGCAGCGTCGGCAGTGCCGCCGTTCGTTAGAACGGCGGAACCTCATTACTTCTTCCCGAATTTGATCTTGATGGCACGCTTGAGCGCGTACTTGCCCAAGCTGGGGAGCTTTTGCTCGTATTTGACCATCGTGGAGCACTCGGGGCGGTCGCGATCCAGGTGGATGGCATCGAACGCGCACTTGGTAGTGCACAGACCGCAGCCGATGCACTTGTTGGGGTCGACGATCGAGGCACCGCAACCCAGGCAGCGAGCGGTCTCGGCGCGTACCTGCTCCTCGGTAAAGGTCTCGATGTACTCGCTAAAGGGCGCGGCCTTCTCGCGCTCGCGGTCGACATGTGCCACCTCGCGGCTCGCGTTGTCGTAGCTCTCGATCACGACATCGTCGCGGTCGAGCGCGATGTAGCGGCGCTGGTTGCGGCCGATGGTGAGCGTGGAGCCCGGTTGCACAAAGCGGTGGATGGACACGGCGGCCTCGTGACCGGCAGCGATGGCGTTGATGGCAAAGCTCGGACCGGTGTAGACGTCGCCGCCCACAAAGATGTCGGGCTCGGCGGTCTGGTAGGTCTGAGGATCGGCAAGGGCACCCTGGCCACGGCCAAGCTCCACCTTGGAGCCAGCCAGCAGGTCGCCCCACACGATGGACTGACCGATCGACATGACCACGCGGTCGGCGTCGACACGACGCAGGTCGTTCTCGTCGTACTCGGGCGCAAAACGGCCCTCGTCGTCAAAGACACGCGTGCAGCGCTTGAAGGTGATACCGCACACACGACCGGCCTCGTCCAGATGGACCTCCTTGGGGCCCCAGCCGCAGCTGATGTGGGCGCCGTCCTCAACGGCCTCGCGACGCTCCTCCTCGCTGGCGGGCATCTGGTCCTCGCTCTCCAGGCAGAACATCTCAACGTGCTCGGAACCCAGACGGCAGGCGTTGCGCGCGACATCGACAGCCACGTTGCCGCCGCCCACCACGATGGTGCGGCCGGGCAGCGTGTCGATCTTGCCACTGTTGACCTCACGCAAAAAGTCGACGGCCACGGTCACGTCCTCGGCATCCTCGCCCGGAATACCGGCGAGGCGGCCGCCCTGGCAGCCAATGGCAACATAAAAGGCCTTAAAGCCCTGCTCGCGCAGCTCGTCGAGCGTCACATCGCGACCGACCTCCACGCCATAGCGGAACTCGGCGCCCATCAGGCGAATGACCTCGACCTCGGCCTCGATAACATCCTTCTGCAGCTTAAAGCTGGGAATGCCATAGGTGAGCATGCCGCCCGGGCGCTCATTCTTCTCGAACACGACGGGCTTGTAGCCCTTCTCGGCCAGGTAGAAAGCGCAGGACAGGCCGGCCGGACCGGCACCGATGATGGCGATCTTCTGGTCGAAGCCGCCGGCGCGCGTCGGGGTCACCACAGGTGGGACATAGCGGGTCGCGGCATCCAGATCGCGCTGGGCGATAAACTTCTTGACCTCGTCGATGGCCACGGCCTCGTCCACGCGACCGCGGGTGCAGGCATCCTCGCAGCGGCGATTGCACACACGGCCACAGATAGCGGGCAGCGGGTTCTCGCGCTTGATGAGCGCTAGCGCCTCGTCATAGCGGCCCTGCGCCGCGAGCTTCAGATAGCCCTGAACGGCAATGTGCGCGGGGCAGGCCGTCTTGCAGGGCGCGGTGCCGGAATCGTGTGTCTCGATGCGGTTGTCGTTGCGGTAGTTGGGCGACCACTTGGTGTGGTCCCACTTGGTGGCATCGGGCAGCTCCTGGCGCGGATACTCGGGCACCTGTCCGCCGGCCTTTTTGCTGCAGAGCTTCTGGCCGAGCTTGACGGCACCAGCCGGGCACACCTCAACGCAGCGACCGCAGGCTACGCACTTGTCCTTCTCGACCTTGGCGACATAGGCCGAGCGCGACAGGTTGGGCGTGTTGAACAGCTGCGAGGTGCGCAGGGCGTAGCACACGTTGACGTTGCAGTTGCAGATGGCGAAGATCTTGTTCTCGCCGTCGATATTGGTGATCTGGTGCACAAAGCCGTTGTCCTCGGCCTGGCGCAAGATGTCATAGACCTCCTCACGCGTCACATAATGGCCGCGGTCGGTCTCAACCACATAGTCGGCCATATCGCCCACGGCAATGCACCAGTCGGCGGGGTCGTCGGCACAGCCCTCGCCCATCACACGACGGCTCGCGCGGCAGCTGCAGGTGCTGGCGGCATATTTGCCCTCGTATTTGTCGAGCCAATGCTCGATATGCTCGATCGGCACCGAGGTGCTCGAAGCATCGATAGCCTTCTCGACCGGAATGACGTGCATGCCGATGCCGGCGCCTCCGGGCGGCACCATCGGCGTGGCTTTGGACAGCGGCCCCTTGGACGCCTGCTCAAAGAACTTGGCATAGACCGGATGCTCCTCGAGCTGGCTCACGCGCATGTTGAGGAACTCGGCGGAACCCGGCACCAGCATGGGCAGTACCCACTGCTTGGCGCGCTCGGGATTTTCCCAGTTGTACTCGAGCAGACCCGTGTAGCTCATGTCGTCGAGCATCTTCTCGATCTGGGCCTCGGGCATGCCGGTGAGCTTGACCATCTCGGGCAGCGTATAGGGACGGCGCATCTTCATCTTGCAGAGCACTTCGGCCTGCTCGTCGGTTGCGGCCTCGGCAAACGACCAGTACTCGTAGCCCAGCAGCTCATCGCGATGCAGCAGACGGTTGGTGCAATGCTCGCACAGCTTGACAATGGCCTCGCGCGGATGCTCCGGCAGCGGCGGCACGAACTCCGAACCGATGTCGGGCTCGGTGTAGCTAATTCCCGGTCCGTTGAGAATCATGGTTGTCCCTTCTCTTGCCGCAGCCCGACGAGGCCGCAGCGCCCCTCTTTTTTGCAGGCCGGGCATGCCCCCATGCCGTTCACCCGCCATTGTTGACATTATGTCAAAAATAGTATTGACGAACCGTCAACACTATTCAAGACTATTAGGCGAACGGTCGGGCCCAAACGGATGAAAGGCGGCAAGCGCATGAGCGATAACGCAGCGAACACCCCTGTGGCCGACGCCGTCCCCACGCCCGACAGCGCGGCAAAGCGCCTGACAGGTGACGAGCGCCGTCGCGAGATTCTCGCCGCCGTGCGCGCCGTGAGCTCCGAGCTGGGCGTGTCCCATCTATCCGTCTCGGCCGTGACCAAGCGAGCCGGCTGCACGCGCTCGCTGTTCTACCACTACTTCGTCGACATGGACGCCGCCGTCACCGCCGTCATGGACGAGGCAATCGACGGTTTTATCTCCGAGCTCGAGCAGTGGAATGCCAGCCGCATCGTCGGTGATATCGAGGGCGCACTCGACACCGTCGCCCCGCTCTTTAAGCGCCTGGTTGTGAGCGGCCACGAGCTGCCGAGCACGCTCATCTCGAGCAGCGGCGCGCTCTACGGCGGCTTTCTGCACAACGTGGTCCAGCGCGTGGCGCAATACATCTGCGACACCACCGTGGTGGACTTTGTCGCCCATCATGACCTGCGCATCGACCATGTCTACGAGACGTTTTACACCCTCATCATGGGGCTGTTGATGTACATCCGCACGCACCCCGATGTGCCCGACGAGACGGTTAAGGAGATTATCGCCTCGACACTCCACATCGAGGGCTACACCGCCAAGTATTCCGAGCGCAAGCCCAGGAACTGATGACATTTGGCCAAACTGCCCGCGACGGAAGAGGGGCCGCGGGCGTATGAAAGGAGAGCAGCATGCTGTTCGATGTTTGGGGTAGCGATACCCTTATCCACTGGGCCGGCTGGGCGATGGTCTTTATCGGCTTGATCGTACTCAACGAGGTCGGCCGCCGTACCAAGCTCGGCGCGGCCATCATCTTTGGCGTGGCTCCGCTGGCCATGACCATCTACTGCATCGCCATCGCCGTCGGCGTTTCGCAGGGTGCCGAGTGGGCGCTCACCAACCCCACCCATGTATACCAGAACAGCTGGTTCCATTACGCCAAGGTATACGCGGCGCTGGCCGGCTGCTGGGGCTTCATTGCCATTAAGTACCAGTGGGGCAAGATCGGCAAGGCGCATTGGTTCCGCGCATGGCCGTTTGTGATCGTCGCCATCAACATCTTGATTGCCGTCGTGTCCGACTTTGAGAGCGCCTATCACTTCTTTGTCCTGGGCGAGTCCACCTGGGTCACCTCCGAAGGTGCTACGCAGCTGGCCGGCTGGAACAACGTGTTCAACGGCATCGCGGGCATCATCAACATCTTCTGCATGACCGGTTGGTGGAGCGTCTACGCCTCCGAGGACAAGACTGACATGCTGTGGCCCGACATGACCTGGGTCTACATCATCGCCTACGATATCTGGAACTTCTGCTACACCTACAACTGCCTGCCCACCCACTCCTGGTTCTGCGGCTTTGCGCTGCTGCTGGCGCCCACTGTCGCCGCCTTTATCTGGAACAAGGGCGGCTGGATCCAGAACCGCGCCTTTACGCTGGCCATTTGGTGCATGTTTGCCCAGGTGTTCCCCTACTTCCAGGAGGAGTCCATCTTTGTGACGCACTCCACGCTCGACCCCGGCGCCGCCACCGCGGTCTCGATCGTCGCACTGGTCGCCAACATCGCCGCGATCATCTACGTCGCCTACCGTGCCAAGAAGCTCGGCCGCAACCCCTACAAGCAGGATGTCTTTGAGGGCACCAGCGATTGGGAGAAGGCCACTGCCCGTCGCGCCAAGGTTGATTACGCGCACGCCGAGTAACGCGCCTGACGCAAACATCGCTTGAGCACGAAGCGGCATAGCCGGCTCCGCGCAACTCAACGCACTGCAGAGCCCCCGGAATGTGATTCGTGAACTGCACCCCAAAACCTGGACGGCTTAAATAAGAACTACGCCGCAAGGGACTGTCTCCGGAACTCCTCCGGGGTCAGTCCCTTCAGT
>NZ_JBQHWK010000023.1:0-39595 GCF_052064015.1 Collinsella sp. HCP3S3_D1 | reverse complement strand
TCTTCTTGCCGGTCTCGTAGAGCGCCTTGCCGTCCTCGAGGTAGCCCTCCTGGTCGAAATGCATGATCTCGATCTTCTCGGTTTCCTTCATTTGTCTCTCCTTTCTGGGGTTGTCTTCACATCCCCCATGCCAACGGGCATCAAAACCCGCTTACATTCCGTAACACTCAGCCGCTTTGGCCTTAAGCGCATTGACTGACTCTTCGTAGCCCTCTGCCTTGACCTCCATTTGCTTGGAGACGGCATCGAGATACGGGTGCACGTCCCATGACTTCAGACGCTCGGCGATCATTGCCGCAATCGTCTGGAAGAACACAAGATTGGGAGTTGCGCTGAGCAGCGGAGCCACCTGAGGCACCACAACCTCGTGAGCCTTACCCTTGGGATGGGCCGTGAGCAGCACCGTTTTTGCCGTAACGTTCGATAGCGCATCGGCGATATTCGCAAGACGCTCCGACCCCTGCGGATCGTCGACGATAAACACCAGATAGCCCGGAACAATCTGCATCTCGGGACCGTGGACGAACTCCTCGCCTTCGTGGTGCATGGCAGGAATCTTGATGGTCTCGCTCAGCTTGAGCGCCGCCTCCTCGGCAACACCGTAGTTGGGTCCGTTGCCGACGACCATGGCGGGCGTGTGCTCAGAAAGATCGAGCATGTGGTCTTGGACATATGCCTCGGCGGTCTTGCACATCACGGCATTGGCATGGATAGCCTCGCGCAGGTCGTCAAGACGCTGGGCAACGCCCTTGGCGTCAATCGTTCCGCGCGCCTGACCGCCGTAAATACCAAAGAGCACCAGGTACTCAACGAGAACCTCAACGCCCAGAGTCACAAAGTCCACCGACTCGACGCCCACACCGTAGTCAAGAACGATGTCAGTGTGCTCCTTGATGGGTGCCTCGACGTTTGCCGTGAGCGCAACTGCAGCCATATCGTGTGCGCACATGTAATCGAGCGCCGCAATCGTATTGGTTGAATAGCCGCTCTGCGAGACGGCGATGTTGAGCGCATGCTGTGGATAGGTGTGTTCAAAATCGACGAAGGCCTCGGGCGTCACAACGGACACCTGCATCTGCAGCGCATCTTGCAGGTAATCGCGGGCGCAATCCGCAGCATGGCGCGACGAACCCGAAGCAACGATGCGCAGCGCGTCAAAAGAACCGGACTGGAAAATATCAACGAGCTGCGCTACCAGCTCAGACGAACGCTCGAGGTTCTCTCCCATACGCACATGGGCAAGCTGAACGTAATCGAGCATCTTCATCGTCTCACCTCGTAACAAATCATTAGTATTTGATACCAATCACAGTTACAGGTTACGGCTTTTTGATACCTCTTTGTCGATTAATTTATCCCCTTCGGCGAACGGTCGATTTTGAGCTATGTAAGGTTGTATATACAGTCGGTCAAATTGCCCAAACAGACCGGCTGTTACCGCGCGCGATGCAAAGCCCCAGCTAGTACGTATAGGTGTAGCCGCCCGCATCGCCACGATTGAAGGACTTTACATACTCGATAGCCTGACCGCTCGCGTCATAGCTCACGCATTCCAAAAGCAAAACAAGATCCCCTTGTTCCAAGCCAAGCAAGCCCGCGTCGCGTGCGCCCACCGCCTCGATATCGAGCTTCTCCTGAGCCATGACCGGCTTTCGGCCTAGCATCTCATAGGTCTCGTACAAGCTGAAGACCGACACGTCAATATCTTCGATTGTGGGAAACAGCCGGCACGGGATGAACGCCATCTCAATCGATACGGGATCGCCGTTGACGCAGTTCAAACGCCGAATCGAATACAACAAATCGTCCTCGGCAATGCCAAACAGGTTGGCATAATATGGGCCCGCATAACGCTTGGAACGCGCGAGGATACGGACGGACGGCTCGCCGCCCGAAGCACGAACCGACTCGCGAAAGCCTCCTGTTCGCTCGTAGGCAACGGGTACTTTCTGCGCCACAAACGCGCCCTTTCCGCGGACGCGTCGAATCTGCCCGCGCCGAACCAGCTCATCGACAGCGCTTCGGATGGTCAAGCGTGTCGTACCAAATTCCTCGGCGAGGTCTTTTTCGGACGGAATCATGGAACCCGTGGGATATATACCGCGCTCGATACATTCCTCGATGCGGCGTCGAATGCGCATATAAACCGGGGTGGCATCTACTGTTTCAGCCATTGTTCACCTGCCACGCTTCTCATTCCGTTCTTTTCGCCGTTATCGGCAAAGCGAAACTTTGTGGGCAAAATCACCGATTTGCAATGCTCCACAAAACGCATGTCCTTATCAAATTCGATCGTGCTCTCATAGAACACCGGCGTTCCCTCTTCTTGCTGGAGCAACTCGGCCTCTTCGGCGTTCAAACGCGAGATGGAGATATGCTCACGTCCATGCTCAACACGCACGCCACCTTCTTTGAGCAAGACATCGTAAAGGCTCTCGCACTCAAAATCGTGCTCGGTAAGCGATGGGCACAGGGACAGGTTAACGTGAGCCGTCTCGATTGACGCCGGCTCGCCCTCAATAAGTCGAACGCGCTGCATGCGGAGCAAAGGAGCGCCTACAGACACCCCAAGCTTGTCGGCAAGCGCCTCATCCGCCTCGATGGTCCCGGTGGAAACCAGACGAGAAGAGGGGTGCAGGCCGGCAGTCCGCACAGCATCGGAGAAGTTATACGTTTCCTGGAAGATGTTCAGCGGCTTGGGAGGACACACATACGTACCCGATCCGCGACGGCTCTCGAGCGTTCCACAAGAGATGAGCCGCGTGATACCGGCGCGCAACGCTGTACGCGAAACGCCGATCTCTTCGCACAGCACGCGCTCGGCCGGCAGGCGATCGCCGCCGGCAAGCTGGTGGTGCTGGATATACCAAAGAATTCCCTCAACAGCACGATCTTTGGGGGGAATTGCATAAGATTCGCCTGCCATTGCACAGACTCCTCATTCAGAAACGTATGCCGCCAAAATTAGACCAGCCCTCCCATGGCATCAAATTCGGCCTTGATCTTCTCGGCAACATTCCGATACGACTTATATAGACTTGAATCGCGTTTGACTTCGTCGGTCATAACGGGAATCTCTAATTTGGAAACCTCGTCTTTTCCCGTCTGAACCGCCACAACAACGCCCATACCAAGACACATATTACGCTTGGCAGCGTTTATTTTCGCTGCCTTGGCAGGATTTGCCAGGATACGCTGGGCAAATTCCTGTTTTGAGACCACTTCCTCGGCCTCCGGATCGCCCGCCTCGGCCACTTCGCACTGCAAAACGTCCGCATAGTCAAAAATCTTCGGCTCGCCGCCGCGCTGATGCACGGCCCACTTGCGACGCGTGGCATCCTGGTAGATAGCCGGCAAAAACGTAAACCGCGGCGGGTCCAAAATCGTATCCGTGATGGTAAACACATCGGGATCAAAGGCATCCTGCGGGTTTTTCTTCTTGAACAGCCCCATATCAGCCTCCCGTACTAGTATTAAACAACTCAAGTTGAATATAGCACCAATTTCAAGCCGCCGCTTTACTGCATCGGTGCGTGGTGTCTATGGCTCGCCCATCGGAAAAGTTCACGGACGAGGACGAGGGCGGGGCCGGGGTGCTTGGTTTTGGAAGTGGGCTCCGCGAACTTCTCAAAACAAAGCATGCCTCCCCGGCCCCGGCAATGTAATTTTGGCTAACCATAGTTAGATGCACGGCTTCTAAGGCAGCGTAAGCAAGGTCCCCATTACATAAAAAAGAATCAGCCCCCGCATATCGAAACGGTCGAGAGGGCCGCCTCCGGGCGGGTTGCCTTGCTCCGGGAAGTTCGCGAAGCCCACTTCCCGGAGCAAGGCAACCCGCCCGGAGCAGGCCCCAGCGCGAGACCGTCCCGGATGCTATTCGTTGTCGCCGGCAGTTAGCTGCGTTGCGGAGAGTACGCCGTCGGCAGCGGTTGCGGCTGCGGCGTCGGGCCAGACCCAGTCGGTAAAGGCCGGGTGATCGAAGCCCTCGTCGCACGCGAACTCAAAGGCCTCGGTGCGGAAGGCCTCCCACTCATCAATCTGCTCGGCAAACTTATCGGCGTCAACCATGCGCAGCACGTCGGCGGCCAGGGCCCAGCGGTCCATGTTGTTCAGGCGCAGCATGTCAAACGGCGTGGTCGTGGAGCCCTTCTCCTCGTAGCCGTGAACGCGGAAGGCATCGTGACCGGGACGGTTCCAGATCAGACGGCGAATCGTGCCGGCATAGGCGTGGAATGCGAAGAGCACGGGCTTCTCGCCGCGGCCAAACAACTCAGCCCAGCGCTCATCGCTGATGGCTTGGTCGTTCTCGCAGACGTTCTGGATCTTGAGCAGATCGACTACGTTGACAAACCAGACCTTGATGCCCAGCCCGCGCAGCATATCGGTTGCGGCCAGTGCCTCGAGTGTCGGCACGTCACCGCAAGTAGCGACCACGACGTCGGCCTCGGCGAGCGAGTCGGCAGTCGATGCCCACTCCCAGGTCGCTACGCCCTCGGCGAGCTCAGACTTGGCCTCGTCGACCGTCTGGAAGGTGGGGGCGGGCTGCTTGCCACAGAAGATGGCATTGACGCAGTCGGTGGACTGGTAGACGCGCTCGGCCACAGCAAGGGCCATGTTGGCATCGGCCGGATAATAAGCATTCACGACATGCGTGTCGTTGGCCTTGTTGAGCAGCAGGTCGATAAAGCCGGGGTCCTGGTGCGAAAAGCCGTTGTGGTCCTGGCGCCAGACATGGCTCGACAGCAAAATATTGAGGCCGCTGATAGGAGCGCGCCACGGAATCTCGCGCTTGGTTGCTTCGAGCCATTTGCAGTGCTGGTTGACCATGGAATCGACCACGTGGACAAAGCTCTCGTAGGAGCTCCACACACCGGAGCGGCCGGTGAGCACGTAGGCCTCGAGGAAGCCCTCGCACTGGTGCTCGGACAGCTGCTCGACAACCTTACCGGAACCGGCCAGCAGCTCGTCGTTGGCGTCGTCCTCGTAGAAACCGGCATCCCACTGCTTCTTGGTCACCTTATAGGCAGCCTGCAGGCGGTTGGACGCGGTCTCGTCGGGACCGAAGATGCGGAAATCATCCATGTTCTTGGCCAGAACATCGGCAGTGTACTCACCAAAGACGCGGGCGGCCTCGGTGGAACCCCAGCCGTGGCCCTTACTTGCAACGGGGATCTCGTGAGCGTGAATATCGGGAAGCTCGAGCTCGCGGCGTACCTTGCCGCCGTTCGCGTTGGGATTGGCGCCGATACGCAGCTCGCCGGTCGGCATAAAGGCCGTCACCTCGGGGCGCACCTGGCCTTCGGGCGTAAAGAGCTCCTCGGGCTTGTAGGAGCGCAGCCACTCGCGCAGCACGCGGAAGTGCTCGTGGGTGTCCTTGGCACTCGCGAGCGGCACCTGATGGGCGCGCCAGGAGTCCTCGGTCTTCTTGCCATCAATCTGCTTGGGGCAGGTCCAACCCTTGGGCGTACGGAACACGATCATGGGATAGGCCGGACGGACCACGGTCTCGCCCGCAGTGGCCTGAGCCATAGCGGTGGCCTTGATGTCGCAGATCTCATCGAAGACCTGCTCGAACAGGGCGGCGAAACGCGCATGAATGCTCGCATGGCTCTCGTCGTCAAAGCCGGCGACAAAGAAATGCGGCTTATAGCCCATGCCCTCAAAGAACTTGGTGAGCTCCTCGTCGGACACGCGGGCAAGAATGGTGGGGTTGGCGATCTTGTAGCCGTTGAGGTGCAGGATCGGCAGGACGATACCATCGGTTGCCGGGTTCACGAGCTTATTAGACTGCCAAGAGGTCGCGAGCGGACCGGTCTCGGACTCGCCGTCGCCCACCACAGCCACGGCCAGCAGGCTCGGGTTATCCATGACGGCACCGTAGGCGTGGCTGAGCGTGTAGCCGAGCTCGCCGCCCTCGTGGATGGAGCCAGGCGTCTCGGGCGCAAAATGGCTCGGAATACCGCCGGGGTAGGAAAACTGGCGGAAGAACTTCTGCAGGCCGGCCTCGTCATTGGTAATGTCGGGGCGAATCTCGCGGTAGGTACCATCGAGCAACGACTGGGCGGTGCCAGCGGGGCCACCGTGACCCGGGCCCATCAAGAAGATCGCGTTCTGGTTGTGATCGGCGATGAGGCGGTTGACATGACCGAACAGGAAGTTGATGCCGGGCGTGGTGCCCCAGTGACCGACCAGGCGGTGCTTAACGTCCGGGCGACCAAAGTCGCGCACCTCACCGGTTTTCTCATCGACAAAGTCGGGACGCATGAGCGGGTTAGAGCGAAGGTAGATCTGACCGACGGACAGATAATTCGATGCACGCCAATACAGGTCGACGCCCTCGAGCTCGGAAGCCGGCACCTCGTGGCCCAGCTTTTGCCACGGCGTCCCCAGTGTTTTAGCCATTGTTTATGTCCCTCCGCTGTGCGGTCGCCCTCCAATACGGCAACCATTCGTTGGGACTAGTATATTTGCTAAAACGTTTTATCAGGGTGAAAAAACGTTTTATCACCCTTATCAATCACATCGATCAACAAAACGCAACATTCACCTGCGGCATTGTCTGCCACAGGTGCTCCACATTCGGTCTCTGCAAATTGATAAACGTGTTTAGTTATGTTTAGTAAGCTCGAGCACGCTGCCCTTAACGATAAGCGCCGGCTCCAGGACGACCTCTTCGGCACGCCTACCGCCCCTACCGGCAAGACGCTTGGACATGCAGCCAAAAGCATGTTCCGCGAGGACACCAGGATCCTGCTCAATGGCGGTCAGCGCCGGCTCAAAGAGAACGTCGGCCGCCGAGTTGTCATAGCTCACCACCGAAATATCGCCCGGGATGCTCTTCCCCATCTCGTGCAAACGTTTGAGCAAACCGAGGGCAATGTTGTCCGAGCTCGCGAATACGGCAGTGGCATCGGTTGCGAGCACCGCCTCCGAGGCCTCGTAGGCGCTCGGAATGTAGTACTCGCTCTCAAACTCCAAACGCGCGTCGATAGGCAGGCCAACCTCGCGCAGCGCGCGCTCATAGCCGGCAAGTCGCTTGCGACCCGTATTGGAACGACGCGCATTAACCAAGCAGGCAATGCGACGGTGGCCCTGCTCGATCAGATAGCGGGTAGCCATATAGCCACCCATCTCGTGGTCGAACATCACCTTGTCGCACTCGAGCCCCTCAATGGCGCGGTCGACCATCACGGCAGGGATGGGTAGATGGCTGACCTCTTCGCGCAGGGCACGGTCGTCCGAGAACTCGTCGCCTACCACCAGGAAGACACCATCGACGCCGCGCGTCACCAGCTGGCGCAGCAGTTCCAAGTCATCATCGGCGCTTCCGCCCGAGCTGGTAATAAAGAGCGCATAGCCGTCCTCGCGGCAGCGCTTTTCCAAGCTACCGGCAAGTGAGGCAAAAAATCGGCTCTCGATGTTGGGGACGATAAGGCCCAGGGTGCGTGACTCGCGCATGACCAGGCTGCGCGCAATCTGGTTGGGAACATAGTGGTTGCGCGCCGCGACCTCCTTGATGAGCTTGCGGTTTTCTTCCGAGATGCGACAAGGCCGATTGTTGAGAACAAGCGAGACCGACGAGGGGGAAAGCCCCACCTCCTGGGCGATCTGCTTGAGGGTGACTTTGTTGGCCATCTCGCTCCTTCCGGGTTTACGCGCAATCTCTTGAAAGTATAGCGACTGCCCCTCTACCTCGATGATAAACACTTTACCAATCCGGTAGACGGCTGTTTTATCGCCGCCAGCGCACCAAATACGTCCAGGTGGGGTATATTGCAATCGATTGATGACAACGACCACCAAAAGGCGGATATTCGGATGCACGAGAACGACTTTTTTAACGAGGACCTGTTGTGCGCGCTCGCTGGCGTTGCCGGCGAGGACAACGTGTTGATGAGCGAGCCCATGCGCGAGCACACCACGTTTAAGATTGGCGGCCCGGCCGACGTCTTTGTCACGCCCGACACCGAGCAGGGCCTCGTCGCCACGCTCGATACCTGCTATCGCTGCGATCTGCCACTCACCATCGTGGGCAACGGCTCCGACCTACTCGTCGGCGACAAGGGCATACGCGGCGTCGTCGTAGCGCTAGGCGAGGGCCTCTCCGCCATTACCGTCGACGGCACGCACGTTACGGCAGCAGCCGGTGCGCTGCTTTCGGATGTTGCGGCCGCGGCAGCCGAGGCCGGTCTCACCGGCATGGAGCCCATCTCGGGCATCCCCGGATCGGTCGGCGGCGCCTGCTACATGAACGCCGGCGCCTACGGTGCCTGCATGGCCGACGTGCTGGAGTCTGTACGCGTCTACAAGCCCGCCCGCATGCTCGACGACGGCACCCGCGGTAGCGGCAGCATCATCGAGTTCGATGTCGACGAGCTCAATCTGGGCTATCGCAAGAGCCGCATCGCCGACGACGGCTTCATCGTGCTTTCGGCCACCTTCAATCTCGCCCCGGGTAACGCCGCGATGATCAAGGCCGACATGGACGACTACCGCCAACGCCGCGAGGACAAGCAGCCGCTCGACATGCCGAGTGCCGGCTCCACTTTCAAGCGCCCCGAGGGCCACTTTGCCGGTAAACTCATCATGGATGCCGGCCTGCGCGGCCATGCCGTCGGCGGCGCCCAGGTGAGCGAAAAACACTGCGGCTTCATCGTCAACGCCGACCACGCCACCGCCGCCGACGTCGACGAACTCATCCGCCACATCCAAGCAACCGTCAAAGACCAATTCGGCGTAGACCTAGAACCCGAAGTCCACCGAGTAGGCGAATTTTTATAAAAAGAAGGCCCCAAAAGGGGCCTTCACTTTCTTTAATTCAGACAACCAGTCCGGTGTGTCGCGCCTTGAGCCCGGAAGGTCCGGGACTGTGGGCGAGGCATAAGGTTGATCGCGAGTTCCGCACGCAAAGAAGGCCACTTAATGTGGCCTTCGTCTTGCGCAGGACTGCCCGAGCAGGCAACCTTATGCCTCTCGGACTGTCCCGGACCAAGCCGCAGCTACGACAGCGCAATACCGCCAAGCCAGCCCCAGCGCACACCAGAGCCAGTGCCGTAAAAGCTAATGAACGAGTCAAGCGACCTCGACGTGATGGCGCCCTCGTTACTCATAACGATGCCGCCGCCAACATAGATGCCCACGTGTCCGTACAGCAGACCCGGCATACCGGTGCCACTGTGCGACGAGTCGGCCACGATCATGCCCACCTGCAGCGCCGAACGATCGGAGCTGTAGCACCAGGCGTTAAACATGTCGCACGCGTTGCCGCCAAAGTAGCCCACGCCGGCGTTGCGGAAGACGTTGGTGACCCAGGCGGCGCACCAGTTCAGGCCAGGCGAAGGCGTGGAGTAGCATGCGTTGACGACAGCCTGCTGCTTGCCCGATCCGGCATTCTGTTGCGGATTTCCGGGCGCATACGATCCGCCACCCGAGTTTGAACCACCCGAGTAGGAATTGTTCTTGTTTGCGGCAGCTGCAGCAGCGGCGGCCTTCTTGGCAGCCTCCTCAGCCTGGGCGGCAGCGAGAATCTCGGAATCGCGCTGAGCCATGAGCTCCTTGACGTCGTCGGAGAGGCCGTTCAGAACCGTCTGGACCTCTTGCTGCTTGGCCTGCATGTCCTGCATCTGGGCAGTCTGCTGGTCCTTGAGCTTCTCTAAGTCGGCTTTTTGCGACTCGAGCTCGGACTTCTGCGTATCGAGCTCTTTCTGGATGGTCTGGATATCCTCGATGGCGTCGCGGTCGCTCTTGTTGATCTTCTCAACATAGTGCGCATTGGCGACGAGCTCCTCAAACGAGCCCGAGGCGAGCAGCAGCGACAGGATGTTGGTGCCGCCCGACTTATAGTTGGCGGAAACGCGATCGGAAAGATCGCCGCGCTTCTTTTTGAGCTCGGCCTTCTTTTCGTCAATCTGCGCCTGCGTGCTGTCAATCTGGCCCTGTACGCTCTCGATATCGTTGAGGGTCTGGGCGTTCTTGTTGGCCAGCGCCGCGTATTCATTTGCGATGCTGTCGAGCTGGGCCTGGACCTCGTCAAGCTGAGCCTGGGCCGCATTGAGCTTGTCGGTGGTTTCCTTGGTGGCCTCCGCAGCATGGGCGCGAGCGGGCAGACCAAAAAGAACGGCTGCAGAAGCGGCGCCGAACAAGGCCTTGAGGGCAGTGCGACGCGAAAGCTCCTGGGAAAGGATGGGATCGCTGTTTGGTGACATATCTACTCCGTTACATGTTTATTTATATGTCGCTCAACTCATACATATTAGCGTACATCCGACGCGTCCCAACGATTTCCACGAACGGCAGCAAACCCCATGGTCGGCGGCTCGTATGCAAACGTCAAAGTCAAGGTTATGCCCACGCCAAACATTTCCATGAGTACGTTAGCATGTTCGTCTGCTTTTCCTGCCCTGCACGTTTTGGGTGCCCCTGCCTGCGCTATACTCCCTCAGGAAGTGTTCCTGATTCGATAGGAGACTACATGTCCAAAGCACTCGACCCCAAAGACACCTGCGTCCTCGTAACCGGTGGCGCCGGCTTTATCGGCTCGCACACCGTCGTTCAGCTGCTCGAGGGTGGCTACCAGGTCGTCATCGTCGACGACCTCTCCAACTCCAGCGCCGTCGCCGTCGACCGTGTCAAGACCATCGTGGGCGACAAGGCCGCCAAGAACCTCACTTTCTACGAGGCCAACGTGCTCGACCGCGATGCCATGAACAAGATCTTCGATACCCATCAGATCGACCGCGTCATCCACTTCGCCGGCTTTAAGGCCGTCGGCGAGTCGGTGAGCAAGCCCGTCGAGTACTACCACAACAACATCGAGAACACCCTGGTGCTCGTCGACGTTATGCGCAACCATGGCTGCAAGTCCATCATCTTCTCGAGCTCCTCGACCGTCTATGGCGATCCGGATAACCCGCCCGTCACCGAGGAAGACCCCAAGAAGCCTGCGACCAACCCCTATGGCTGGACCAAGTGGATGATTGAGCAGATCCTTATGGACGTTCACACCGCCGACCCCGAGTGGAACGTTGTGCTGCTCCGCTACTTCAACCCCATCGGCGCCCATCCGTCGGGCCTAATCGGCGAGGACCCCAAGGGCATCCCCAACAACCTGGTGCCTTATGTCGCGCAGGTTGCCGTGGGCAAGCTCGAGGCCGTTCAGGTCTTTGGCAACGACTACCCCACCCCCGACGGCACCGGTGTGCGCGACTACATCCACGTGTGTGACCTGGCATCGGGCCATGTGGCCGCTCTCAACTGGATGAACGGCAAGACCGGCGTCGAGATCTTTAACCTGGGCACCGGCACCGGCACCTCGGTGCTCGAGGTTGTCGCCGCCTTCTCCAAGGCCTGCGGCAAAGAGCTGCCCTACGTGATTCGCGAGCGCCGCGCCGGCGACATCGCCGCCAACTGGTGCGACGCTTCCAAGGCCGAGCGCATGATGGGCTGGAAGGCACAGTACGACATCGCGGACATGTGCCGCGACAGCTGGAACTGGCAGAGCCACAACCCCAACGGCTTCGCCGACGCCGAGTAGCAAAAACCTACATACCGTTCTTGCCCCGATCTCACGATGTGAGACCGGGGCTTTTTCATGGCATGTAACCATTCGCCGAAAATCGACCAACTTTTTTATCTTGCCTATACATGTTTAAACAACATGTATACAATAGGTGTATTGAATCAGAACATCGGAGGCGGACTGCACACCCATCGGTAGGCCGACCCCACAACAAGAAGGTTGGTGAGCGCATTCATGGAGCGTGCAAGCGGCGTCCTCATGCCCGTCTCATCTCTGCCCGGACCATACGGAATCGGCGGCTTTGGCTGGAATGCCTACGACTTCGTCGATTTTCTCGCCTCGTGCAAACAACATTACTGGCAAATCCTGCCCCTTACGACGACCAGCTATGGCGATTCGCCCTATCAGTCGTTCTCGGCCCGCGCAGGCAACCCCAACTTGATCGACTTTGCCGAGCTTATCGAAGCCGGCTATCTGGAGCAGCGTGACATCGACGGCGTCTTCCTTGGTTCCGACCCCAGCAACGTCGACTACGGTGCCATCTTTGTTGGCCGCCGTCAGATTCTCGATCGAGCCGCTGAGCGCTTTGCTGCCGACAAGCCGGCCGATTTCGACGACTTTATCCAGGCAAACGAGGACTGGCTCATTCCCTACTGCGAGTTTATGACCGTGAAGGAGGAGTGCGGACTCAAAGCCTTTTGGGAGTGGCCCGAGGAGCTCCGCCGCCGCGGCGAGGCATCCAGCAAGGTCTGCGCCACCCATCCCGAGCGTATGCTCTACCACCAGATGACGCAGTATTTCTTCGATCGCCAGTGGAGCCGCCTCAAGGCCTATGCCAACGAGCACGACATCCTGATCATCGGCGACCTGCCCATCTACGTCTCGCGCGACTCCGTCGAGATGTGGGCCACGCCCGAGCTCTTTAAGATCGACGCCGCCGGCAATCCCGTCAGCGTCGCGGGAACGCCGCCTGATCAGTTCTCGGCCACCGGCCAGTACTGGGGCAACCCCATCTATGACTGGGATGCCATGGAAGCAGACGGCTTCTCCTGGTGGGAAGACCGCGTCCGAGCCGCCCTCGACATGTACGACATCATCCGTCTGGACCACTTCCGCGGCTTTGAAGCCTTTTGGGAGGTGCCGTTCTCCTCTCCCGATTCGTCATATGGTTCATGGACGCAGGGACCCGGCCTCAAGCTCTTCAAGATGCTCGAGGAAAAGCTCGGCACGCTTCCCATCATTGCCGAAGACCTGGGCTTTCTTACCCCCGGCGTCATCGACATGCGCGACACCACGGGCTTCCCTGGCATGAAGATTCTGCAGTTCGCTTTTGAAGGCGGCAACTCCTACTATCTGCCCCACAACTACATTGCCAACACCGTCGCCTACGTCGGAACGCATGACAATGAAACGGCACGCGGCTGGTATGAGGGAACGGCCACCCCGCGTCAGCGCGAGCAGGCGGCCCTGTATACCCACCAGCAGGCAGGCGAGTCCATGGCCGACGCGCTCAACCGCACCATCGCCGCCAGCGTGAGCGATACCTGCATCTACACCATGCAGGACCTGCTCAATCTGGGCAACGAGGCGCGCATTAACACCCCCGCCACCCTGGGCGGTAACTGGACGTGGCGCATGCTTGATGGCGCCATCACCCGCGAACTCGAGCGCAAGCTCACCGACTGGACCGAGACCTACTTCCGCATCCCGTCGGAAGCCGAAATCGAGCTTCCCCAATAGGAGCCACCGCGCCCGACCCCACCCCACCGTGTGGACGCGACCGCTTTTCCCGCGCGAGGCCATCCCAATCCCTCGCGCGGGCTTCTTTTGAATTTCTGACATGTAGTCGACTCACCACAGGAGGAAACATGCCCCGTATAAGCCTCGCAGAACTCGCCGAGCAGTCCTTTGGCACCTCGCTCGAGCAGCTCGATGACCGTCGTATTTATAAGCTGCTGGTCAAGCTCGTGCAGGAGCGCTCTGCCGCCTGTCCGCTCAACAACGGCAAGAAAAAGCTCTACTACATCTCTGCCGAGTTTTTGATCGGCAAGCTGCTCATCAACAATATGATCGACCTCGGCATCTATGACGAGGTTAAGGACCAGCTCGTCGCCGCCGGCCACGACCTCAACAAGATCGAGGAGTTTGAGGTCGAGCCTTCGCTCGGCAACGGCGGCCTGGGCCGCCTGGCCGCATGCTTCCTGGATTCCATTGCCACGCTGGGCCTTACCGGCGACGGCGTGGGCCTCAACTACCATTACGGCCTGTTCCGCCAGCGCTTTGCCGACAACCAGCAGAAGGCCGTCCCTGACGAGTGGCTCGGCGAGCAGGACATCCTGATCGATGACAACCGCTCCTACACCGTCGAGTTCGGTGATTTTGCCGTCACCTCCAAGCTCGTCAACATCGATGTGCCCGGTTATGGCCAGCCCACCAAGAACCGCCTGCGCCTGTTTGACCTGGCAAGTGTCGACGAGGGCCTGGTCCCCGGCAGCTCCATCGACTTCGACAAGACCAAGATCGCCAAGAACCTCACCCTGTTCCTCTATCCGGATGATTCCGATGAGCAGGGCCGCCTGCTTCGCATCTACCAGGAGTACTTCATGGTGAGCAATGCCGCCCAGCTCCTGATCGACGAGGCCGTAGAACGCGGCAGCAACCTGCACGATCTGGCCGACTACGCCGTGGTCCAGATCAACGATACGCACCCCACCATGGTCATTCCCGAGCTCATCCGCCTACTCACCACCGAGCACGACATCGAGTTTGACGAAGCCGTTACCATCGTGCGATCCATGGTCGCCTACACCAACCACACGATCCTTGCCGAGGCGCTCGAGAAATGGCCGCTCACCAGCCTGCAGAAGGTCTCCCCTGCCATCGCCGACATCATCGTCAAGCTCGATGAGATTGCCAAGGCCGAGCATGGCGACCCACGCGTCGCCATCATCGACGAATACGACACCGTCCACATGGCCCACATGGACATCCACTTTGGCTTCTCCATCAACGGCGTCGCCGCCCTCCACACCAAGATCCTGGAGGACACCGAGCTTCGCCCGTTCTACGAGATCTATCCCGAAAAGTTCTCCAACAAGACCAACGGCATCACCTTCCGCCGCTGGATCCAGGGAACCAACCCCGCACTTGCCAGCCTGCTCGACGATGTAATCGGTACCGATTGGCGCAGCACCGGCGACCTGAGCAAGCTCGCCGAATTCGCCGACGACAAGGACGTTCTTGAGCGCCTGGCCGCCACCAAGGCCGAGGCCAAGGCCATCATGCGCCAGTTCATGGCGCTCGAGCAGGGCGTGACCATTCCCTCCAACGCGATCATCGATGTTCAGGTCAAGCGTATCCACGAGTACAAGCGCCAGCAGATGCTCGCGCTCTACATCATCTGGAAGTACCTCGACATCAAGAACGGCAATAGACCTAAGCACCCCGTCACCATCATCTTTGGCGGCAAGGCGGCACCTGCCTACACTATCGCCCAGGATATCATCCATCTGATCCTGACGTTGTCGCAGTGGATCGCAAACGATCCCGACGTGGCTCCCTACCTGCAAGTCGTCATGATCGAGAACTATAACGTCACCGCTGCCGAGCGCGTGATTCCCGCCGCCGACATCTCCGAGCAGATCAGCCTGGCCTCCAAGGAGGCGAGCGGCACCTCCAACATGAAGTTCATGCTCAACGGTGCTTTGACCCTGTGCACGCTCGACGGCGCCAATGTCGAGATCGCCGAGCTCGTGGGCGACGAGAACATCTACACCTTTGGCGCCTCGTCCAAACAGGTCGAGCAGCTCTACGCCGACGGCAGCTATAACGTCGGCGCGCTCTACCTCAAGCCCGGTATTAAGCTACTGGTGGACTTTATTACCAACCCCGCTTTTATGGCGACCGGCAACGCCGAGCGCCTGCAGCGTCTGCACGACGACATCAAGGGCAAGGACTGGTTTATGTCCCTGCTCGACATTGAGGAGTACATCCAGACTAAGGAGCGCGTGCTGGCAGACTACGAGGACCGGGACGCTTGGATGCGCAAGGCGCTGATCAACATCGCCAACGCCGGCACTTTCTCGTCCGACCGTACAATATCCCAGTACAACGACGAGATCTGGCACCTGAGCTAATTTCGCTTCCATTACCCATCCTTTTGAAAGCGGAGTCGCGGCAACGCGGCTCCGCTTTTTGTGCCCTCGTGTTACCCGCGACCTGCCTCGACCAAAAAAATCTCGGCCTGTAACAACTAGCCGGCATAATTGGGTCAACCTGTTACAGAATGAGACAAACAGAATTGTTCCGGGAAACCGTCTCAATCTGTAACATCTAGGCCCAATTTGGCCCTCCTCCTGTTACAGATCGAGACAAACGACCGGCCAGACAGCCCCAGCACAAAGAAAGGCTCCCTTTCGCTCAGCGGACGAGAGGGGAGCCTTATATGTGACTACGGCAAAAGGATGGCAAAACCGCAGTCGCCCAAAAGGAGGGCCTGATTGAATCGGGCCTAGATAAGGTTCTTGCCAGAGACCTTATCGAAAAGGTGGGTCGCATTCTTCTCGAACTTGAACCAGATGGGGTCGCCGGCCTTGAGCGAACCCCTGGCCTCGAGGTCGACGACAGGGATGATCAGGACAAACTGGCCGTCGGGAGACGTCACATGAACGTGCTCGGTCGAACCCATGAGCTCGGTGACCTCGATGGTGCCCTGAAGCGCACCCTCCTCGCCCTTGTCGGCAAGCAGAATCTGCTCGGGACGAACGCCGGCCGTGATCTCCTTCATGTCCTCGCCGTTCCAGTTAAGCGCAAGCTGAGCGCAGGTCTCGGGGGCCAGTGCGACATTCATGTCGTCGGTCTTGACGGTAAAGCCCTCGCCCGACCGCACCAGCTGGGCATCGAAGAAGTTCATCTGCGGCACGCCGATGAAGCCGGCGACAAAGATGTTCGCGGGATGGTTGAAGACCTCCTGCGGCGTGGCGATTTGCTGAACAACGCCGTCCTTCATGACCACGATGCGGTCGCCGAGGGTCATAGCCTCGGTCTGATCGTGGGTAACATAGATGAATGTGCCTTTGATCTCGTGGCGAAGTTTAATGAGCTCGGCACGCATCTGGTTACGAAGCTTGGCGTCCAGGTTGGACAGCGGCTCGTCCATCAGGAATACCTTGGGGTCACGCACGATGGCGCGGCCGATGGCAACGCGCTGACGCTGGCCGCCCGAAAGCGCCTTAGGCTTACGGTCGAGGTACTCGGTGATACCCAAAATCTCGGCAGCGGAGCGAACCTTGCGGTCAATCTCGTCTTTGGGGACCTTCTTGAGCTCAAGCGTAAACGCCATGTTCTCGTACACCGTCATGTTGGGGTACAGAGCGTAGCTCTGGAACACCATGGCAATGTCACGGTCCTTGGGTGCCACGTCGTTGACGCGCTTGCCGTCGATGAGCACGTCGCCCGAGGTAATGTCCTCCAGGCCGGCAACCATGCGCATCGTCGTGGACTTACCGCAGCCAGAGGGACCAACGAGGACGATAAACTCCTGGTCGTGAACAGTGAGGTTGAAGTCCTCTACAGCGAGCACGCCATCCTCGGTAACCTTGAGGTTGTGCTTCTTCTCCTCGGTCTTCTTCTTTTTGCCAAAGAAGCCCTTCTTTTTGGACTCGTTGTTGGGATACACCTTCTGAACATGTTTGAGAACGATCTCGGCCATGTCTCTACCTTTCGATACGCGGCGCCACGCTGAGGGGCGCCGCAGAAACTTGCAAAACAGTTACGGCATCAGCCCTTGACGGCACCTGCCACCACGCCGTCGATGATGTACTTCTGGCAGAGGATGTACATGAGGACGATGGGGACAACGACCATCATGATGCAGGCCATCATGGGGCCGAGCTCGACGTGACCGTAGCCGCCGCGGAAGTACTGGATCAAGATAGGAATGGTCTTGTACTTGGTGGAGTCGAGGGTGAGGTAGGGCAGCAGATAGTCGTTCCAGACCCACATGGTCTCGAGAATGCCGACCGAAAGATAGGTGGGCTTCATGATGGGAAGGACGATCTTAAAGAACACCTGGACCGGGTTGCAGCCGTCGATCATGGCCGCCTCCTCGATCTCGAGCGGGATGTTCTTTACAAAGCCGGCGAACATAAAGACCGCCAGGCCCGCGCCAAAGCCAAGGTAAATAAAGCAGATGTTGAACGGCGTGTTGAAGCCGATGCGGTCCGCCAAATTGGACAGCGTGAACATGAGCATCTGGAACGGTACGACCATCGAGAACACGAACAGGTAATAGAAGAAGTTCGAGATCTTGCTGTTGACGCGCACCACATACCAAGCGCACATGGAGCAGCACACCAAGATCAGCACGACCGACGTGACCGTGATGATGAGCGAGTACATAAACGCCGAGGCAAAGCCCTGCTCGTTAAGGGCGTGCACGTAGTTTGCAAGGCCGTTGAACGTCTCGGGCGTGAGCAGATCGAATGCCGTGGTGGTGCTGATTGCGGTCCCTTTCTTAAAGGAATTGAGCGCAATCATGAACACGGGGTAAATCCATGCGAGTGACAGAATCGTAAAGAAAATCGAGAGCGCACGGTTGATAGCCTTATCGCGTTTCATTACTGCTGCACCTCCTTGGACCTCGTGGCCTTAAGCTGGATCATGGAGATTGCTACGACCAGGATGCAGAAGATAACCGCCTTGGCCTGACCGATGCCCTGCCATGCGATGCCAGCACGCGAATAGAACGTGTTGTAGATGTTCAGGGCGAGCATCTCGGTGGAGTGCGCCGGGGCGCCACCGGTAAGGGCGAGGTTCTGGTCGAACAGTTTAAAGCCGTTGGTGATGGACAGGAACAGGCAGATGGTGATCGTCGGCATCAGGTTGGGGATCTTAACCTTCCAAAACGTCTGCCATGCCGTAGCGCCGTCGACCTTGGCGGCCTCGATGTAGTCGGACGGAATGGACTGCAGACCGGCGATGTAGATGATCATCATGTAGCCGACCTGCTGCCACAGGGTCAGGATAATAAGGCCCCAGAAGCCAGCAGCAGAGTTAAGGGCGATAAGGTCGGCACCGATGTTGGAGAGCAGGCAGTTGATCAGAATCTGCCAAATGTAGCC
Source organism: Collinsella sp. HCP3S3_D1 (assembly GCF_052064015.1). Lineage (NCBI taxonomy): Bacteria > Bacillati > Actinomycetota > Coriobacteriia > Coriobacteriales > Coriobacteriaceae > Collinsella > Collinsella sp. HCP3S3_D1. The sequence continues at coordinate 20,956 of NZ_JBQHWK010000023.1, read as the reverse complement.
CAGCACGATGCCGCCGATCAGGTTAGGCATGAAGAAGATCGTACGGAAGATGTTGGTGCCCTTGAGCGCCTTGCGGGTGAGCGCCTGCGCGATGGCGAGGGCGATCACGTTGATGAGCACCGTCGACAGGAAAGCAAACGCCACCGTAAAGAAGAACGACGTGGCAAACTGCGGATCGGACAGTGCACGCACGTAGTTCTCGATACCGACGAAGTGCGTGTTGTTAATGGTAATAAACTGGCAGAACGAGAGATAGAAACCCTGGATAAAGGGGATCACGAACCCGATCATAAACGCCAGGCACGTGGGCAGCATAAAGAGCGGCCACCAGCGCTTGAGTGCTTTGCCCATAGAAGGGTCCTTTCAATATGCAGGGGGCGGGCAAACCGACGTCTGCCCGCCCCCTGTCGCTAATCAGATAGCTTGGGCAGCAACTGCTTACTCGGAAGCAGCCTTCTCGGTCTTCCAGCCATCGACGAAGGCGTTCTTGACGCCGTCCCACTTGGTGTTATCGGCAGCATAGGCAATCAGAGCCTGCTTGAGGTTCTTCTTCCACTCCTCAGAGGGGATGTAAACGAAATCCCAAGCGACGGTCTTCTTGCCGTCCTTAGCCATGGCAACAGCCTGCTGCGAGAAGACGTTGGTGGTGTCCTTGGCGCTCTTGAACGGGGCAGTCAGACCCATCTTGTCAGCGATGATGCTGGTGGCAGTGTCAGAAGTGACGCACCAATACATGAAGTCCTCGGTAGCCTTCTGGGCATCCTCGGAAGCCTGGGAGCTCACGCACCAGTAGTTCTCGCCGCCGGAGCACAGGCCCTGGTTCTCCTCGCCGTCGACACCGATGTAGATGGGCATCATGCCAATCTGATCGTCGGTCATACCGGCCTTGATGAGGTCGGCGTAGGCCCAAGAGCCGTTCTGATAGAAGACGGCCTTGCCGGTTGCGAACTCGTTGGAGGCGTCGTCGCCGGTCTTGGAGGCAAGCTGCGAAGGATCGCAGGTGGAGTCGGTGATGTACAGGTCGAAGATCTGCTTAAAGTTGTCGAGATACTCGCCCTTAATCTCGTCATCCTCCTGGTTGTGCTCCTTCTCGAACTCGTAGTAAAGCGGGAGGTTGGCGAGGTGGGTGGTGTAGCGCCAGCTGGAGGAGTCATCCATGCCGGCGGAAGTGAAGGCACCGTCAACGCCAAGCTCGTCCTTGCGGGCCTGAATGTCATCGGCGCAAGCCTTCAGCTTGTCGAAGGAGTTGATGTCCTCGGCCTTGTAGCCAGCCTTCTCGAGGAGCTCCTTGTTGTAAATGATGCCGTAGCTCTCCTGGACCCAGTCGATACCTAGATCCTTGCCGTCGGACTGCAGAGCCAGGGAGTCGTCGACGAGCTCACCGCGGACCTTGGTATCGGACAGGTCGGCGCAGTAGTCCTTCCAGTTCTTAAGACCGGTGGGGCCGTTGACCTGGAACAGGGTCGGAGCGGAGCTCTTGGACATCTCGGACTTGAGCTTCTCCTCGTAGGTGTTAGAGGCGGCGGTCACGATCTTGACCTCGACGCCCTTCTCCTCCTTGTATGCCTTGGCGATCTCCTTCCACTCCTTGTCGACCTCGGGCTTGAATTGGAGGAAGTAGACCTCGGCAGCGTCACCAGAAGCAGAGGAGCCGGAGCCGGCGGAGCCACCGCAGCCCACGAGACCCAGGCCAAAGACCGTGGCCGCGGAGCCAGCGAAGCCCAGGAACTGCCTTCTGCTCATTTCGTTCTTCATTACAATCCACCCTTTCACACCGTGGCGGCACCCTTTGCCGTCGCCTTCGGAGATTGGTTCGGGGACTTTGCCCCTTTTTCTGATTTGTACAATACGCTATTTGGCCAGTTGTTTGAACAAGTATTACTAGAGCGGTAGAAAAACTTCGGTGAACGGTTCTTGATACATTCGTACTTGACAAATATTGTCTAAACAATTAAAGCGCTCCGTACGGCCGATATCCCATCGACCGCGCGGGGCACTTCATATCGAAACGCAAGCTTATGCGTCTGTTACCTATCGCTTGGAATTGACGCGGTAATGGAAGATCTCGGGGTGTGTGCGAGCATGCGTCACCTCAAACAAGATGCCATCCGATGTGTACGACTGACTCTCCATGACGGCAACGCAGTTGTATTTGCCGAGGTCAAGATAGCTGCAGTCTTCATCGTTGGCGAGCTCGACACTCACCGTACGGCGACTCGCCATCACTTTGATGCCGCGCTTGTGCTCCAGATAGTCGTAGATAGATTCTGCCGCGATCTCGGGGGTCAGACCCTTGGCGATCGACTCCAAAAAGTAGCCATGGTCCACTTGGCGCGCGCTGCCGTTGAGGCTTCGGACACGCACTACGCGAATCAGCTCCTCGCCCACCTTAAAGCCCAGGCGACGAGAGAGCTGCTCGGTGCAGACCAGATGTTCAAAGGACTTAACGTCCGTCGATGCAACGGCATTGTTGCGCTTTGCAAATTCGCCAAACGACTCGACTTCCTCGAGCGCGCCCAGCATGTCGGTTTCGCCCTTGAGCCAAATAACGCGTACGCCCTTGCCGTGTATGGGCTGAACAAACATCTCGTCGGCCAGCATGCTCAAGGCGCGGCGGACGGTATTGCGCGTGCAGTCGAACTCTGCGGTCAGCTCGGCTTCGGTTGGCAGCATCTCCTGAAACGCATAGGTCCCGTTAATGATGCGCGAACGGATCTCGCGGTAGATTCCTTCGTAAATCGCTTTTGGCATGGCTTCACCTCTAATGAATATGTATGGCTAGGCACGATAGCATTTCTTGGGGTTGTTTAAACCGTCTATCGGCAAAGCACGGATTATTTACCGTCGACGGTTCCCCCGGCACCCAAATCGGACCGAATCAAAACCGTCAATGCGGCAAGCAGCCAGTCCTCTACAATGGGTTCATTGTTTAAACGTTCTTGCTCGCACAGCATGTTGCATCCGGAAGGCATATTATGCTGCAGAAAATCCAACGCTTTGGCGGGGCAATGTTCGCGCCCGCCATGCTGTTTTCCATATCGGGCCTTATGGTCGGCGTCTCCGCCCTCGCAACGTCTGCGGACATCGTCGGCGACCTCGCCGTATACGGAACCCCTTGGTATATTTTTTGGGCTATCATCCAGCGCGGCTCGTGGACGGTCTTTAAACGCCTCCCACTGCTTTTTGCCGTAGCGCTGCCCATCGGCCTTGCCCAAAAGCAACCGGCGCGCTGCTGCCTCGAGGCACTCGTGGCCTATTTTGCCTATTGCTTCTTTTTGAGCGAGATCATTAAGCTGAGCGGCGACAACCTTGGACTTAAGTACCCGTCGTCTTTGACCTCCGCCAGCGGCATCACCGTCATCGACGGCATCAAGACGCTCGACACCGGCATTATCGGCCCGCTGGCGGTATCGGCCACCGTCGTCGCCATCCATGACCGCTTCTACGATGCCAAGGTTCCCGATTGGCTCGGTACTTTCTCGGGCTCCTCGTTGGTCTACCTCATTAGCTTTTTTGCCGTATTCGCCCTTGCCGCTATCTCGGCCGCCATCGTGCCCATCGTATACGCAATGACCGAAACACTGCGCCATGCACTTACGGGCGTCGGTCCCTTCGGCGTGGGCGCCTTCGTGTTTTTAGAGCGAGCACTCGAGCCCGTAGGGCTGCATCACCTGCTCTACATGCCAATCTACTACGACAATCTGGTTATTACCGATGGCATCTACGCCACGTGGACCAACTTGCTTCCCATCCTCTCGCACAGCACGCGCCCCCTCAACGAGCTAGCGCCCTGGGCTGGTTTCACCGCCACCGGTTGGGTCAAGCTCTTTGGTCTTCCCGCCATCGCCGGAGCGTTCTACACCACGGCCAAGCCCGAACGCCGTGCCAGCCTCAAGACCATCCTTCTGCCCGCCATCGTCGCCTCGATGGTCTGCGGCGTCACCGAGCCGCTCGAGTTTCTCTTTATGTTCACCTATCCCGGACTCTTTTTGCTCTACGCCTTCCTGTCCTCCTGCCTTGCCATGGCCATGAACTTCTTTGGCGTCGTCGGCATCTTCTCGGGTGGCCTTATGGAGATGGCTGCCTTCAACTTTATCCCGCTCATGCGGACGCATGCCGGCTCCTACCTTTTGGCACTCGGAATCGGACTCGTCTTTAGCGTCATCTTCTTTCTGAGCTTTCGAGGTCTTATCCTGGCCTTTGACCTTAAAACCCCGGGACGCGAGGACTACATTGCCGGCAACACGGCGCTCTCCCGCTTGACGGGAAACGACGTTGACGAAAAGCGCTTATCCGAAGCCGGCGCTTCCGACTGCCAGGCATCACAAGATCGTCTGCTCGCCGAGCAGGTTGTGGCGCTTCTGGGCGGCGTCTCCAACATTGTGGGCGCAACCAACTGCGCCACGCGGCTGCGCGTCGAAGTCGCGGACCCTTCTATCGTCGCGGACAACGCAACCTTTGTCGCAGCGGGCGCCAAAGGCCTCATCGTCACCGGCAAGACCGCCCAGGTAATCATCGGCGTCTCGGTCCCCCGCGTCAAAGAGCACTTTGATCAGATTATGGGACTCGAACCGGGTTTTGCATTTGCCACCCCGCTTTCTCATGCCGCCGATGACGCCAAAAAGCATGGCAATATCTGCTTCTTCGACATCGACGGTACGCTTGCCTGGCAAGATCCCAAACTTGCCCAAGAGCTCCCCGAGGGCGAGCGAGACCTTTCCCCCTATCCCAACGAAACGGTTGCACAGGCAATTCGCACGTTTGTCGCCAACGGCAACAAAGCCTTTATCTGCACGGGGCGCACCCTCAGCTGCATCCATCCCAAGCTGCTCGAGCTGCCGTGGGCGGGCATCGTATGTCTCGCGGGCGGCTACGCCGAACTCGAGGGGCGCATCGTACGAAATGCGGCCATAAACCCCGGTCTGCTACAGCGCCTCGCCCCCTATCTCGAACAATCGGGTGAGGTCATTCGCTTTGAGGGCATCGATCGCGTCGTGCGCATGAGCGCAGATGCCCCCGAGACGTACGGATACGCGCGCACCGTGGGCGACGCCGTCACGCAACTCAAGCACTACAACGCTTATAAAATTCTTATGTCCACACCGCTCGCCAACCGCATCGCCCAAGATGAAGAGCTCGGGCCTCTGCTCTGCCTCAACGAGCTCGAACTCGAGGTCACGGAAATCTCGCCTCGCGAGTGCACCAAACGGGCCGGAATCAAGGCCGTGCTTGACGCCCTGGGGCCAGATCACGGCACTGTGTACGGCATCGGCGACGCAAGCAACGACATCGCCCTCATGGAGGCGGTCGATGTTGGCGTCGCCATGGGCAACGCGCCGGACTTCCTCAAGGAAAAGGCCGACTACGTCACCGACAGCTTCGACCACGACGGCGTCGTCGCCGCGCTCGAGCACTTTGGACTTATCTAGCCGCGCCTCTTGCCGCATTTGCGACAACATGGCTCAATCGTCTTCAACCGCCGCGCTCGATGCCCTAATGTGGCAATATGTTGTCTGCATAACGCAACGATGCAACCTAAGAAAGAATGCGAGAACCCGTGTCCAGTCCGTTTACCAGCTTTTTAGCCCAGCATTTTGACCAGATTAACGACTATCTGGCCACGTTCTTTGACGGACAGGCGACCTCTGCCGATATCGAGCGCTACCTGTATGGCCCGCTCTCGGCATTTACGGCCAATGCCGGCAAGCGCCACCGCCCGCTCATCTGCATGCTCGCCGCCACCGCGGTAGGCGGCAGCTTTGAGAGCGCCCGAAGCGCGGCGGCGGCCATCGAGCACTTTCAGTCGGGAGCGCTTATCCATGACGACATCGCCGACAACGGCCAGCTGCGCCGCGGCAAGCCCTGTATGCACCTTACCGAGGGTACGGGACTTGCCATCAACTGCGGCGACCTAGCGCTCACCATGGTTACCAAGACGGTTCTCGACGACCCCACGCTCGAGGCAGACGTGAAGCTCCGCGTGCTCCACGAGCTCACCGAGATGATCGTTCGCACCATCGAGGGTCAGGCGCTCGACCTGGGCTGGGTCCGCGATGGGCGCTTTGACATCTCGGTCGACGATTATCTGGACATGGCGACGCACAAGACCGCGTACTACAGCGGAGCCACGCCACTTGCCGCCGGAGCCATTATCGGTGGCGGCAGCGAAGACCAGATTGAGGCGCTGCGTGCCTTTGGCCTGCACACGGGCCTTGCCTTTCAGATCCAAGATGATCTGCTCAACCTTATTGGCACCAAGGAGGCCGCCAACAAGGACTTCCGCACCGATATCACAGAGGGCAAGCGCACGCTCGTCGCCGTGCATGCCCTGTCAGACGAGCGTTATCACGACGAAGTCGAGGCAATCCTTTCCTCGGGCACCGAGGACCCCGTGCAACTTGCACGCGCCGTGGAGATCTTCCAGCAGACCGGCTCTGTCGATTTCGCCCACACTTATGCACTCAACCTGACTGCCAAGGCCAAGGCCGCTATCGAAGGTGTCGAGCTCGACCCGCATGCACGCGAGCTGTTCGACTCCATGGCAGATTTCTTTGTGGAGCGCCTTAACTAGCGGGGGTTATAAAACCTGTCAGCAGCGCATTTGGGTACAACTTGCTACACTGTTGAGTGCATGTTTATGCAACCCTTTGCGTTGTCTATCCGACACACGCTCAAATAGTACGAATGGTACGCCGAAAGGGGTTCGTTCATGGAACCTATCACAACGGGCATGCAGGGAGCAGCCGTCGAGGACGTCCAGTCCCGCCTTCTGCAGCTCGGCTATACAATCGATGACGCCGAGGTCGCCGACAAGCGCTTTGGCACCACCACCGAGCAGGCTGTTGGCACCTTTAGGCTCGACAGCGGCCTTGCCGCTGGCTACGCCGTCGATATCCCCTGTTGGAGCGCCCTGGTAGACGCCTCGTATAAGCTGGGCGACCGCACGCTTTATCTGCGCATGCCCAATTTCCATGGTGCCGACGTTCGGGCCCTGCAGAGGGCACTCAACGTTTTGGGTTTTGCCTGCGGTGAGGACGACGGCTACTTTGGCCCGCACACCGAGGCGGCCTTGCAGCAGTTCCAAGAAAATGTCGGCCTGTTTGCCGACGGCATGGCATTCCAGGATACCTACGCCTATATCAACCGTCTGCATCACGTGTGGGAGGGCAAACCCTCGGTTACCGAGGCCGAGTCGCGCATCGGCTTTGCCCGCGCCGCCAACGTGCTCGAGCGCTTCCAGATTGCCGTTATCGGTGAGGACCCCATCGCACGCAGCGTTGCATCGCGCATGTGGAACATCGCCACGGCGACGACCGACAACAGCGGCATGATGCTTTGCGATTCCGAGGTTCCGACCGACGTGGACCTGGTACTCGAAATCGCAAGCGATGAGCTGCCCGCAGATGCAGCGCCGCGCGCCACGATTGCCCTTGCCGAATGTCACAACCTGGCGCAGCGCATCCGCACTGCCAATATCGCCGCGCAACAAAAGCCTGCACGTATCCGCATTGAGCTCACGGGCATGACGCGCTACAACGGAACCTTCACCGCAAGCGATGCACAGACACTCGCCGTACGCCTGCTCGATGGCGTTTGCGATGCCCTCGCAGATTAGGTAAACTAGACGAGCTGCTTTTGGGCAGCACCACACATTGGGACGTAGTTCAACGGTAGAACTCCGGTTTTTGGTGCCGGCTGTTGGGGGTTCGAATCCCTCCGTCCCAGCCAAGGTAACTGAGCGCCCCGGGCTTTCATCAGCCCGGGGCGCTTTCTTGTGGGCATGCGGAGGGATTCGAACCCGCAAGGGTGCGGAGCTGAGGAAACGCGAAGCGTTTTCCAGCGCAGCACGCAAGGAGCGGAGCGACGCAGCGGGGCGCGGCCGCCGGAAGGCGGACGCGGAATCCCTCCGTCCCATATCAACAACGGGCTCTCCGTATCTCAACCGGCACTTGGGGACGTCCCCAAGTGCCGGCTCATCCACCCTCAAAAGACAGACGCCCCAAGCCCGAAAGGACCAAGAGCGCCTTACATCAAGAAATATCAGCCCCGTTCCGAAAAACGAGCCGTCATCTACAAAATGGCGCGTGGCCCCGGCGGGCCGGGCATTAAGTTTGTCGCGAGTTCCGCACGCAAAGAAGGCCACTTAATGTGGCCTTCGTCTTGCGCAGGACTGTAGAGCAGCAAACTTAATGCCCGGCCTGCCGGGGCCACGCGCCCCTAATTGTTCAGCATGCGGTCGAAGCTTCCCGAGTCGCCATCCCGATAGTCGGCGGTCATCAGAATCTCCTGCGGAATGCGACCTCCCTCGCGCAGCACATTGCGGAACTGCACGCGCGTGACCATAGGCAGATCCTTGATCGTCGCCGCCAAATTCTGCGGCACACCCTGATTGGCAGCCGCAGGCTCGCACTCGCCGCCAGCTTTCACGCGACGCTTGTGCTCGGCGAGCATGGCACGATACATGCCGGCATGCAAGCGAATCTCAACCACATTGGCATTGCGGGCCTGCTCGACGATGCGCGCACCCTCTCGATCGATGTCGCCCACGTAGTAGACATAGTTATAGCGATAGCCGATCTCGGCCAGATAATCATCCAGTGCGTGCGAGACGCTCGCCTTGCAGCCACCGCCAAAGATCACGCCACCCACCTTGGTGCCAAAAAGCTTAGCGTGCTTGCGGCCGCGCAGGAGCTTGACGATCTCGTCATAGGTGTCCAGGTTCTCGACCATAATGAACGGCTTGTCGGCGCCCAGCGTAAAGAAGCCCGTAAAGTGCACGGGGCGGTTGGGGGCGACCTTAATCGCCTGCATGCTGATGCCCTTTTCGGTCATACGCCTCATCAGGCGCTCGCCGTGTTTACCGTCAAAGGCCTTCTCATCGTTAAAAATCTGGTAGGCGCGCTGGTGACGCGAAGCGACCGGCGTGTCGGCGCCGCGATTCTGCTCAATCCAAGCCTGGATGGTCGCAATCTCCTCGGCAATCTTGCGGTTGGACATCTCGTTGTGCTGAGTGCGCTGCGAAACCTTTTTGCCGTCCTTGCCCTCAACCTTAACGATTTGAGTCTGTTGCTCCTTAATCTTGGAGAGTGCAGCAGGTGTGGGAACGACCTTGAGCAGCTGCCTGCCCAGGACACGGGCCAGAGCAAACGCCGAAACCTCGCCATGAGCGGGCGGCTCAGGCTGCTGGGAGGCCGCATCGTTTGCAATCGGTTTGGGCTGCGTCTGGGATTTGCACTTGGAATCTGTCCGAGTATTGCGCTCTTGCTTTGGCGCGGACGAACCCTTTTGCGAACGCTCAGGCTTGCCCCCCTTTACTGGCTGGCGCTTGGACTGCTCCGCCGGGATCTCAGTCTTCGCATCCTTGTTTTGCCCCGCTGCCTGCTCGGCCACGGATTCGGCATTTGAGCCACGGCCGCCACGATGACGACGACGGCGAGGCTTGCTCGAAGCGCTCTCCCCCGCTTTCTCGCCCGCAGACTGCTGGCCTCGGGGCTCGACATCGCCCGCAGGCCGCGGCTCAACAGGCTTCTGCTCACGGACCATCGGCTCGGCAGCCTTCTCAGCCTTCTCCGCTGGTGCAGCGGGAGCCTGGTCGGTCTTTTCTTGACGCCTTGCGGGATACGCACGACCCATAAAGCCGCGTCCGGGACGGCATGAACCCGGAGCCTTCTTGACGGGCTCCTCGGGTGCACCAGCAGCCTCGACGGACTCCTGAACGTCGCACACAACACCTCCCTGCTCGGTCTTAAAGTGAGCACCGCGGCGACGCTTGGGCTCCTGGACCTCAGCGGCGCACTGCGGCTCGGTAACAGCCTCATCCTCGACGGGCTCGACATCCGTCGCATCCTTTTGAGCCACAGCGCGACGGAAGCGCTCCTGCTGGGCACGGCGCTGCGCATCGCGCTTGCCGCCCCCGCCAAAACCGCCGCGGCCCGCCTTGGCCGTAAAGGCGCGAACGACGCTCTCGTCAAGCAGCTCATCGGTGTCGACGTTCTCGCGCGGAGCCGTTTCCACCGCAACAGGCGCCTCGACAACGTCCTCGACGGCCTCTTCGGCAGCCTCGGCAGGCTGCTCCTGGACATCGCGAATCTCGGCATTAATGGTATAGAACGCTGGGCGCCCGTTAACGCCGCTGCCCTCGATCTTGGTAACGATCTTTGCCGCGATAAGTTCATCGCGCATCGCCTTGGTGTCACATTCCTTATCGACGGAACGGAAAATCTGTGCCAGCGCGCTCGACTTGATCTTGAGCGCCTTGCGGCAGAGCAGGTCGTAGGCAACCAGCTTGGCACGCTCGGCAGAAAGCGACGTCTGGCTGCTCAGACGCTCAGCCAGGGCATCGACGTTGTTTTGGTTATCGGAATATACCGTCTTGGCCACGGGGCCCCTTTCATATGCACACATATATGTCTATATGGTACAACGCACGCCCCTATCCACGCAAAACATCTGCGAGAACACCCGGGCACACTAGCTTTTGCATGGAAAAAGGCCGAGCCCGCGCAGTTGCGGACCCGGCCTTTCCGAGTCATATAGATGTGACGTTCAATCCCTTAGGTCGATTAGGCCTTGGCGGCCTCGGCGCCTGCGGGAGCCTCGGCAGCAGCAGCGCGACCATACTCGGCCTTGCCCATCTCGGACCACTCGGGCTCCTCGTCGGGCATGGAACCGGCCTCCTTGCCGAAGAACTCCTTGAGGCAGTTGACGGCAACGATGAGGCCCAGGACCATCAGCAGGACGGCAAAGACGAGCTGCAGGCCCTTGGTGGCGGCGACGGAGACGGCGGCCGTGGTGGCGGTAGCCGGGATGGTACCGAAGAAGCCGTAGGCCTGGACGGCGGTCATGCAGCCCATAGCGCTCTGGACCAGCGAGGTAAAGGTGCAGCAGAGCAGGAAGGCGACGGGCACGTAGAGCATCCAGCCCTTGCGACCGGTGCACTTGCAGAACACGGCAAGGGTGATCATGGTCATGCCGCCGAGCAGCTGGTTGGAAGCACCAAAAAGCGGCCAGATGTTGGCATAGCCGCCAAAGGCGAGGGCGAGGCCGGGGAGCAGGGTGACAACCGTGGCGAACCAGGGGTTGCCGAGGACCTTCATGTAACCGGCCTTGGACTCGATGGCCAGGGCGTCGTTGGTCTGGGCAAAGAACTCGGAGAACGAGGTGCGGGCGATGCGGGCGACGGCGTCGAGCGAAGTCAGGGCCAGAGCGGAGACGTTCATGGTCATAAAGACGGTAGCGAGCGTCCCGTCAACGCCGAAGGCCTGCATACCGCGAGAAATGCCAGCAGCGAAGATCTGGAACGGGGTGGAAGCGACGCCGGCGTTGAGGGCGCCGGTACCGGCAGTGTTCATGTCGGAGAACATGATGCCGGCGACGATGATGGCGAGGATGCCGACGAAGGACTCGACGATCATGGCGCCAAAACCGACCTTGACGGCGTCCTGCTCCTTCTCGACCTGCTTGGAAGAGGTGCCCGAAGAAACGAGGCTGTGGAAACCGGAGAGAGCGCCGCAGGCAACGGAGACAAACAGGACCGGGAACATCATGCCCGAGGCATTGCTAAAGCCGGTGAAAACCGGAGCGGTGATGGTGGCCTGGCCGTTAACGCCCAGGACGACGATGCCGAGGACGGCACAGACAATCATGACGATCATCATGATGGAAGTGAGGTAGTCGCGAGGGGTCTTGAGCATCTGGATGGGCATGGCACCGGCAAAGACCAGGTAGACCATGACGACGGCGAACCACTGGAACTTGTCCAGGTAAACCGGGAACTGCATACCGACGGCGAACATGAGGACCATGAGCACCACGCCGGTGACGAACTCGGCAGCGCCGGTGAGGTTGAACTTCTTCTGAGCCCAACCAAAGGCCATGGCGACGAAGGTGAACAGGCTGGAGATGGTGCCAGCGCAGCCAGCGGCATAGGACTTGGTGAAGTCGATGGCACCGGTGGCAGCGCCAGAGGCGTCAACGACCGGGGTGAACATGAACGTCTTGCAGACCATGTCGGTAAAAGCGGCGATGACGATGATGCAGAACAGCCAGCAGAACAGCAGGAACAGGCGACGGCCGGTCTTGCCGATGTACTTCTCGATGAGCTGAGCCAAGGACTTGCCGTTGTTCTTCATCGAAGCGTACAGGGCGCCAAAGTCGTGAACGGCGCCAAAGAAGATGCCGCCGACGAGGACCCAGAGCACGACGGGCAGCCAGCCGAAGGCCATGGCGACGATCGTACCCGTAACAGGGCCAGCACCGCAGATCGAGCTGAACTGATGCGAGAACGCGGTGAAGGCTGAGACGGGCGAGAAGCTCTTGCCGTCCTTCATGCGCTTGGCAGGCGTGAGGGCCTCTTTATCAACGCCCCACTTGTTAGCCAGCCAGCGGCCGTAGCCCAGATAGCCGCAGGCGAGCACCGCCGCGGCCACAACCATGAGCAAAACTCCGTTCATTACATTTCCTCCTCTAAAAAGAACTTCCTAGACATAAAAAATGAGGGCCGTCGGTTGCGCTCGACGGCCCTCATCTTCATCAGCCGCCCGTTATCGTACGGGCTAGCTGTATGTGCTAATCCGCATCAGATAATTACTACGCTGATAATGTTTAGCTGATGCGTGAACATGTCTAAGAAATCCTCTTCAATCATGATGCGAACGATCCGTGCGTGTTCACATCCCCCAGTGGATGAAAAGGAGTATGAAACTTTAGTTGCCTAAAGTCAACGCAAATATGTAATGAATTTTCAACTTTATTTGAATTTCTCGGTATAAAACGTCACTGACCTCGGACTTTACCCCACGACAGTTTTTGCTTGAGAGATGCTCCTCGGGGGCGGGGCGGGCGCCTGCCGCCATATATGAACTTTCCTGCTCGGGCAGTCCTGCTCACGACGGAGGCCACATTAAGTGGCCTCCTGTTCGTGCGGAACTCGCGATAAAGTTCATATATGGCGGCAGGCGCCCGCCCCGCCCCCGAGGAGTTCCCATCCCAAATCTCAACTCTGTTATCATAATTACGATAATATCCTGATAGCTCAGGAGGTAGCTGTGAATATTAGGCCGGTCTCAGATCTTAGAAATCACTACCCGGATGTTGAACGCGAAGTCGAACAGGAGGGTCCGGTTTTTCTAACTAAAAACGGGCGGGGCTCTATGGTCGTCATGAGCTTTGAGCAGTACAAGTCGCTGAGCAATACAATCGAGAGCGCACTTGATGCCGCTGATCGTCAGGCTGCCAGCATGCAACTTCGCTATACACACGACGATGTCTTTGGCTCTGTCAGAAAAATGCTCGACGGCGGTCTCGATGAACAGGCACTATAAGCTCCGCTATCTTCCCCTATTTTGGGAGGACCTCAGCCAAGCAGCGTCATATATCGCCTTTGATCTCAATAACCCCGCTGCAGCAAATAGGCTTGTCGACAATGTTGAAGCAGGCATACTCGAGCATCTCAAGAATCCAACCATGTCACCAACATACCCTTCGACAAGAAGACGGTTGCACCCGTATTACCGCTTCTACGTTGGCAACTACATGGTTTTTTATGTCGTCATCGACGACGTCATGGAAGTCCGCCGACTGCTATATAAAAGCCGAGATATTGAGTCGATTATCAGGTAGGTTTCTTTCAGCTAAAGCACGCCGGAAATTTGACGCTGACCTGTTAACCTTGCCGGACGTTGTCGACGCCGATCCAGCTCAGTAGCTGCATAGATACAGAAAGGTTCCCGACGCTGCCCGGGCGCCAGCGGCCGCATATGAACTTTATCGCGAGTTCCGCACGAACAGGAGGCCACTTAATGTGGCCTCCGTCGTGAGCAGGACTGTAGAGCAGGAAAGTTCATATGCGGCCGCTGGCGCCCGGGCAGCGTCGGAGACCGCACCCATACGACTACAGCGTCATGTTTGGATCGGCGTCGACGTCGAACGGCGAGATTTCACCTCGGTCGAATTTGCGGCGAGCGACCTCCGCAATCATGGCGGCGTTGTCAGTACAGGCCGAGAGAGGCGGCACCGTTACGCGAATCCCCTGACGCCCGAGTTTCTTAATCATCATCTCGCGCAGATGCGGGTTGGCCGAGACGCCGCCGCCGATGCAATACTCCTTGCACCCGGTGGCGTGCAGGGCGTTTTTGGCCTTCTTGTACTGCACGTCAAAGACCGCCGCCTCAAACGAAGCCGCCAGGTCGGGCAGGTGAATCGTGCGCCCAGCCTTGGTCTCCTGCTCAATATAGAGCGTCACCGCCGTCTTGAGGCCCGAAAGCGAGAAGCGGTAGTCTCCCCTGCTGTTAAGCGCACGGGGAAAATCGATCGCGCGGGGATTGCCCGTCTCGGCGAGCTTGGAGATGATGGGACCGCCGGGATAGCCCAGGCCCAGCGCCTTGGCAACCTTGTCGAAGGCTTCGCCCACGGCGTCGTCCAGCGTCTCGCCAAGCACCTCGTAGTCGCCCCATGCCTTTACGTGCACGAGCATGGTGTGCCCACCCGAGACAAGCGTAAAGATAAACGGCGGCTTAAGGTCGGGCTGCGCCAGCAGGTTGGCGAACAGGTGACCCTCCAGATGATTGACGCACACGAGCGGTTTACCGGCAGCATACGCAAAGCCCTTGGCAAAGGCGACGCCCACCACCAGGGCACCCACCAGGCCTGGGCCTTGCGTCACACCCACGGCGGCAAGCTCACTTGGCGCAATCGCTCCACCCTCAAGGCCAAGCGATACCGCGGCATCTTCAAGCGCCGCATCTACGACACTCACAATCACCTCGACATGCTTGCGCGAGGCGATCTCGGGCACCACGCCGCCAAAGCGAGCATGAAAATCAATCTGCGTCGACACCTGGTTGGCCAGCATATTGCCGTCCGCATCGATAATCGCAACAGCCGTCTCGTCGCAAGAGCTCTCGATGGCAAGAACTAGGCGACGGCGCTCGATTTCGGCACGCTCCTCGGCGGTGCGCTCGGGCTCAGGCAGCGGCCAGACGCGCTGCTCGGCAGCCGTTGGCTCGGGCGAGGCATTGTCGAGAGGAAGCACCAGGGGCAGCGACGCCGTCATGACGATGGCATCCTTGCCGACGCCGTAGTAGCCACGGCGACGACCCGCCTCGGTAAAGCCCAAGGCGCTATAGAGCGCAATCGCACCCTCGTTGCCGTCCTCAACCTCAAGCGAAGCAGTGGTGCAGCCGAGCATCTGGGCGTCATAGCTCACGTGCGACAGCAGCTTGCGGGCAATGCCCTCGCGACGATGAGCAGGATCAACCGCGACGTCCATAATCTGAACGTCACCGTCGACGACCATGCCGCCGGCAAGTCCCAGCAGCTGACCGTCGTCGTGCGCCACCCACCAGCTACGCGGCGCGGCAACGCCCTCGCCCAGCTCGGACAGGAACATGCCCGGCGTCCACGCCTCGTGTCCGGCGCCTTCAAAGCAGGCGGCCTCCAATGCGCTCGCGCCCTCGGCATCCGCCGCGCCCATGGGACGGAACTGCAGATGGCGGCCGGCGAGCTCGTCGGCAACACCCGTAATCTCGCTCTGGGCGCTCTCGGCAAGCCCAAGGCGCTTACGCTCATTTTCCTCGGCATCCGAAAGACGCGTGTAGATCGGCAAAACGCGAGCCGGATTACCGTCGCCCGCGGCGTGCGCCATCAGAAGGCCCTCGCCCGAGGGCCACCACAGGTCTCGCTCCACGCAGCGCGCAGTCTCGTCCTCACTCAGCAGCTTGCCATAACGTACGAGACCGTCACCAGTCAGCTTAACCTGGCTCCAGTCCGCGGCCTGGCGCCACTCATCAAGCGCCACGGCGGCTTTGACCACGTGTTCGCGCTCAAACAGACGCTCGGGACCTTCGTCCCCCAGCACGTACAGAGCCGGATACACCTCACCACGCATGGCGTCGGCAAGAACACCAAGCTTGCCGCGCACGCCAGCCTTCCACGCCGTCCAGGCGCAAGCGTCAAGTGTCGACACGCCCAGCAACGGCACGTTAGCACCGCGCGCCAGACCCTTGGCGGTCGAGATGCCAATGCGAACGCCCGTAAACGAACCCGGGCCGCGTCCAACCACATAACAGCCGACATCGCCGCGATTCAGCCCGGCCTGCGCCAACACGTCATCGACGGTATTCACAAGTTCCACGTTGGCATGGCGACGACACAGATGGTCCCCGCTCACCAGCTTCGCCTCGCCCGTCTGCTCATCAATCCAGCTTGCCGCGCAGGCAAGCATGTCGGTCGATGTATCGAGCGCCACTACCAGCGCGTTGTCGTTATGCAAGCTCATCTTGTACAGCCTTATCAATCAAATCGAAAAGCTCCATCGCGCGCTCGCCGTGCGCCTCGAGCGCGATCGTTCGCACGTCGCTATCGTCCTCATCGCGCCTAAGCGTCACCGAGAGATACTCATCCGTCAGCTCGTCCTGAAACTGCTCGCCCCATTCCAACAAGCAAGCGCCCTCATAGCCGAGCACGTCAAAAATGCCCGTATCCTCGAGCTCGTAGGCATGCTCCAAGCGGTACAGATCAAAATGGAACAGCGGAATACGCCCCTGGTCGTGAACGGCCATGAGCGCGAACGTAGGACTCGTGACCATATGCTCATCGCCCAAGCCGCGCGAAACGCCCTTGGTAAAGTGGGTCTTTCCCACGCCCAAGCCGCCGGTCAGTATCAGCACATCGCCATTTTCTAGACACGGTGCGACCAACTCGCCAAAATGCTCCGTATCGGCAGTACGAGCCGTTTTGTAGGTACCTAGCCCCAGGCGCTCCAGGGACATATACGCTCCTTATTATTCCGAGGCGCCCTCTGGCGCGGGGTGTCGCACCAGATAGTCGCCCAGCATCTTAAAGTCTTCCTCCAGCAACTCCTGCCACGCCGGATTGCGCAGCGCCGCCGCGGGATGAAACGTCGGCATCACCACAAAGTGCCCCATCTGATGGAACCTGCCGCGCAGCTTGGTAATGCCAATCTCGGTCTTGAGCACAAAGTGCGTTGCGGGATTGCCGAGCGTCACGATGATATCGGGCCAAATGCTTCGAATCTGCTCGCGCAAAAACGGTGAGCAAGCAAGCACTTCCTCGGGACGCGGATTGCGGTTTCCCGGCGGGCGACATTTAAGCACATTGGCGATATAGACATCTTCACGCTTAAGGCCCGCCAGGGACAGAATGCCGTTGAGGTCTTCACCCGCCGCCCCCACAAAGGGCTCGCCCTGTAAATCCTCGTTACGGCCCGGCGCTTCACCAATAAACATCACGCGAGCGCGGGGGTTTCCCACCCCAAACACGATATTGTGGCGCGATTGGTAAAGCTGGCAAAGGCGGCAATCGCCCAGGACGGCCTCGATCTCCTCGAGTGCAACTTCGCGCGGCGCCTGATGGCTATGGCCGGGGATGTGCATAACGCCCATAGCGGCTCCTACACGTAGACCTTGTCGAGACGCATGCCAAAGCCGCAGGCGACCTCGTAGTTGATCGTGCCGCGCAGGCGCGCCATCTCATCCATGGTAATCTCGGCATCGCCATCGCGACCGATAATTATCATCTCGTCGCCATGTTCGGCCTCGGGAATCTCGTGAGCCGGGTTGGACTGAATGGCAACCATAAACTGATCCATGCAGATATTTCCGACCTGACGCACGCGCTCACCGCGATACAGCACGTCCATACGATTGGAAAGCGTGCGCGAAAGGCCGTCGGCATATCCGATCGGCAGCGTGCAGATCTGAACGCGTGTGCGCGGTACGCGGTAGGTAAAACCGTAGCCTACGCCCTCGCCCATCGCAGGATGCGCCACGCGCGTCACGCGCGCATGAACGCTCATAACGGGATCAAGCTGCATCACGCGGCCGCTCAGCTCGCACGGCTGCATGCCATACAAGCCAACGCCAGCGCGAATCATATCAAAATGCATCGAGGGGTCGAGCATCGAGGACGGCGTGTTGGCACAGTGCACGATGCCGCACTCAAAACCCGCATCCTTAATGGCCTGAACGGCCTCGGTAAAGCGCTGGCACTGCAGCTTGTAGTCCCAACCCGATGGTTCGTCGGCCGTGGCAAAGTGCGTAAATACGCCGTCGCACTGAATACCGCGATGGAAATTAATACCGCGGACAAAGTCGAGCACCTGCGTGTAGTGAACGCCGATGCGGTTCATACCCGTCTCGATGGCAAGATGATACTTGCCCACCTTGCCCGCCGCGACGGCACATTCACCATACGCAAGAGCAAAATCGGACGTATAGACCGAGGGCATGATATCGAACTCGAGCAATGAAGGAATAGCCTCGATGGGAGGCTCGCTTAGAATCAGGATGGGTTTGGTGATTCCGCCCTGGCGCAACTCAATACCCTCGCTGACCGTCGCCACGGCAAACATGTCGGCACCGGCCGAATACATGATCTTGGCGCACTCGACGGCTCCATGACCATAAGCATCGGCTTTAACCACGCAGCACAGGCGCTGACGCGGATCTAGCAAGTTCTTATAGGCCCTCGTATTGCGGCGGAGCGCCCCGCGGTCGATCTCGACCCAGGACCAACGCGTCAAATCGGCTTTATTCATGATTAGTCATCCGACCCTTCGTCCATGATTCCCAGATCATCGAGCGCATCCTTTGCCGCCAATTCCATGGCGGGACCGATCAAGTCGATAAGATCGGTCGCGATAACGCTCTTCTCGCCATACTCCGTCGCCGCAGCAAAGCCGGCATAGCTGTGGAGTGCGACGGCATACGAGTACAGCAGCTCCCAACGGTCCATCTCGTCACGCATGGTCGCAAGCGTTCCTGCAAGGATACCTGCGAGGACATCACCCGAGCCAGCGGTCGCCAACGACGCTGGGCCCGAAAGCGGCAGCAGCACGCGCTCGACGCCGCAAATGGCCGTCGTCGGACCCTTAGCGATAACAACGAGATTATCGGAACCGGCAGCCCAGACAATCTTTTGAGCAGCGGCAATAGCAGTGCCAAGATCATTGACCTCGTCGCCGGCAACGAGACGCGAAAGCTCGCGATAATGCGGCGTCATAACGAGCGGCTGCTCGCGACGGTACATCTCGGGATTACTGTCGATGCCGTCGATTGCAATCTTGGCAAGGCAGTTGAGCGCATCTGCATCTAGGATAAGCGGCACATCGAGCTCAAGCAGGCCCGAAACGACTTGCATCGATCCGGCAGACGTCGTCATGCCAGGCCCACACACAACGCAGCTGTACTTCTTAGCAATCTCGCACACTGTCATACGCGCAGCAGCACCAAAAGATCCACGGGAATCAGACGGAATGGCGAAAACGGGAATCGACGGGAGCGCCATACGAATAAGGTTGGCGCACGCATCGGGCGTCGCAACGGCCACATAACCGGCACCAGCACGAGCGGCAGACTTTGCGGCCATGATGGCGGCACCAGGATATTGTGCCGACCCGGCAACGATGAGCGCAGAGCCGCGCGAATACTTATCGATATTCGTGGGCAGCGGGGCAAAGTAGTCCACCAGATCACCGGGCTCAACGATCTCGGCAGCATGATCGACATCATCGATGACTTCGTCGAGGCGGTCGTACAGACCGCCACACACCAGGTCGCCAGCATACTCCGGACCGTCAGCGCTGTAGAGGCCGATCTTAGGGGCAATCATCGTCACGGTACGCTCGGCACGGATGCAGTCGTCATCCACAACGCCCGTCTCGGCATTCAGGCCCGAGGGAACATCGATAGAAACAACGTAATCGGCGCACTCGTTAACCGTAGGAATCCAAATAGAAAACGGCGCACGAAGGTTGCCGTGAAAACCGGTACCAAAAATAGCATCGACCACGACATCCGCTTTGTTAATGAGAACCTCTAGCTCGTCTCGCGAAGGCCCAACGCACACATGAACGTCGCGACCGGCGGTGCGACGGGCAACGTGACGAGCAAGGGCAGCAGGAATCTCATCCGGCTCAACTGGAGAAACGATATCAACATCAACGCCCTTATGGGTCAGGATATCCGCAGCGACCCAACCGTCACCGCCATTGTTGCCAAAGCCGACCAGCACAAGAACGCGATCAGGGTTGAGCTTTAAAATTTCGTTGGCGGCAAATTCACCTGCCAACTCCATGAGCTCGGCCTTCGAGGTGCCCTCGCGCTCGATGATATCCTCGAGGCGAACGACTTCCTCGGTACTCAAAACCGGTTTCATCTATGCTCCTTGCGTATCTTGCGGATCATCGATCAAATGCTCCGACAAAGCAGATTGTTGCAGCTGTTCAAGCTCATCCAATACAGAACGAGCCTCTTTAAATGTCTGGGCAACGCGCTCCTTGGTGCTCATTTTTTCTTCCTTAGGCTTAGGTCGAGCATCCTCGGTGATCGCAATGGCATTAGCGACAGCCAAGTCACCCGTAAGGGTAATAGAAAGAGCAACCTCGACAACACCCAAATCCTGGGCGATTTCGAGAGCGCGACCAGAAAGCAGAGCCTTTGGCTTGCCGAGCCTATCGCGTGTTACGGAAACGTCCTTACGTCCAACGCCCTGACTAAACCCCGTTCCAAGTGCCTTAAGTACCGCTTCGCGAGAGGCAAAGCGGCTGGCATAATGAGCGGCAGGGCGAGACGACGCATCGCAATACGCACGCTCTTCATCGGTAAACACGCGCCGGGCAAACGACGGAGTCTTCTCAAGAATTGATTTCATTCGGGAAATCTCGACGATATCAACGCCGATACCAGCTTCAGCCATGTTCACCTCCATGCTACACAGACTACGATATTGTAGCCCGTTCAAAGAAGATGCGACAAACGAGGGTTATAAAACACAGCTACTATGTGAGACAAATTGCCTGAGAAACGAAAAAGGGGGAGGCCGCGAGGCCTCCCCTTCTTCAGTCTGGATGACGGCTCGGTGCCGTCCACCGGTCAGCGGCGCCCTGGCCTCCCACGGGCTGGCCCCGCAGTACTCTCGGCGCGATGGGGCTTAGCTT